>WRNV01000194.1 GCA_009776445.1 Oscillospiraceae bacterium
TACTCGAAGAACTCGGCGCGACAATAACTGATTGGGATATGGGCGGGAAAACGATCACTGCTGTAAAAGACGATAAGGTGGTTGTTTTGACTGTTGGCGACGCTTTCCCAACAGTCAACGGGCAGACAATTGCCATCAACCAGTCGGCAGTCATTATTAACGGCAGGGTACTTGCCCCGCTTAAGTATATTGCTGAAGCATTCAACGTAAGTGCCGAATATGACGCGGCAACTATAACAGTGACAATAACAAGCTAATGATACCTGATTAAGCTTACGTGTTGAGGGTAGAGCATGATGAGAAAAAGTTTCACTGGATTACTTCTGGCGCTCACTTTATGCGTTACGTTAATGCTTTACTCTTGCGCTGATAAAACTGCACCATTAAAAGTATATAAGAATGCGCTGGGCAGCGAATTCGGTGAAAAATATGACCCAAATGATACATGGGCAATATATTGGTACATATGTGGCGGTGCGTTGGAAACCGGGCTTACAGGAGGAGAGGACGAGGGAAACGTGACAGGCGGCAAAGCCTCAGACGACCTGAGCGAGCTGCTTGAGGTCAATCTCCCTGAAAACATCACAGTCGTTATTGAGACTGGCGGTACAAAGAACTGGCAGACACCAGGCATTGCCGCCGACGCTAATAGCCGGTATGTCTACGGGAGCGATGGGCTGAAATTGCTTGAGGTGTTGCCGCGCTCAGAGATGAGCGACGGCGCGACGGTCGAGAGTTTTTTGCGTTTTTGCAACAACAATTATCCAGCGGATCATCGTGGCGTAATCTTTTGGGATCACGGCGGCGGCTCAATAAAAGGTATTATCTTCGACGAATATTCCGGTAGGAGTTTGAAGTTGACCGAACTTAGACGAGCATTTGAAGCTGTATGCTCGCCGTCAATTGATAACCCCCCTATGAATTCGTCGGCTTTGACGCCTGTCTGATGGCGACTATAGAAGTTGCGGAAACGCTAAATGGGATATCTCGGTGGATGATCGCGTCAGAGGAATTTGAGCCGGGCTGCGGTTGGAACTACAGATTTATGCAGAACCTTGCGGATGACCCAGGCTTAAACGGCGGCTATCTCGGAAAAGCGATCTGTGACACTTTCTATGCCGACTGTGTTGACAAAAACGTGGCGGCGGACGTCACGATGTCGCTGATAAACCTTGCGAATATTGACAGGTTATTGGAGGTATATAAGAAAATCGGAACCGAGATGTTCTCCAAGGTGAGCGCTGATCATAACAATTTCGGGCTGCTAGTTCGCGCCGCTATAAAGGCTGAGAACTACGGCGGGAATAACGAATGGGACGGCTATATCAACATGGTTGATCTCGGCGACTTTACAATCAAGGCTGAAAATGCGGGTCTACTTGAAAAATATGCGTCTGAACTTTACGCAGAGCTTAACAACTGTGTGGCATATCAGGTAAAGGGAAAATTGATAAACGGAGCCAACGGACTGTCCTGCTATCACAGCTATAATGGAGACCTCGGCGAATTTGACAGGTTCGCCATGCTCAAGGGCGATCACCCGTTCAGATGGCTTTACCATTACCAGTTGTACCAAAGTATGCCTGAGGACGGCATTACGTATATGAAATCTATGGAAGAAAAATACGGCTTCGAGCCGCATGACGCCCCACCATTTGAAATAACGGACGCAGGCCTTAATAGGGCGCGTCCCTATATAGCAACAGAGGACGGAGAGCTTGTCGCGGAGCTTGATATCGGACATGACGAGTCGGAGGAACTGGTTGCCGTACATATTAACCTCATATGCCCGTGCGGCAAAAGCGGAGCGTTGACAATTTTCGGTACGGACTATCTCGTACACGATAATTGGGAAAACGGTACGTTTTACGACTCATTTTCTACTAATTGGGCGGCACTTGACGGGGTATTTTTATATCTTGAAGTAAAAGAACTTACGGATCATAATATCCTTTACGATGTGCCTATCCTCCTCAACGGCGAACGATATACACTGATTGTCGGCTATCTGTTTGAATCAGGTGAGTACGAAATAGAAGGCGCGCGCCATGTACTCAGCGAAAACGGAGTGTTGACAAAGGAACTGCATAAGTTAGCAGTCGGAGATGTTATCGAACCTGTGTTCCATCGTGTAGACGCCGAGGGTATAGGCGAATGGGAACCGACTGGGATTTTGACAGTCAAGGAAAATACATGTATAGANGATAAGCCCCTACCTGACGGCAAGTATTATTTGACATTTACNATGACAGATATTCTGGAGCGCGACCATACTACTGACGCTATGGAAGTCCGTATCAAAGGCGGCAGGGTGTATTACTCTCAAACTTAAGGCTATCGTGCTTTATAATTTTGGAAAGTTTGGTATTGATCTTGACACGAATAATCAAGAACAATATTATAACAGCTATGGAAAAATGTTTATAATGGCATGTCACATATGACAGATTTGCTGGAATATATAATATATGGATACACGCGCAGAAAACATCTCAAGAAATTTTGTGTCAATTCCTCAGCTTCTTATTGAAGTAACATACGAGGAAAAAANTACTATTGTAGTATGGGCGGATTATGTACACGATTGGTATATATCCAAACAACTGAGCAGATTAAGTGGGTGTTTGGGTCATGGTTAGGTTTGAATCACAAAATTGGCGTTATGTTTTATTATTCACATTAGTCTTCGTAATGTGTATAGTGTTGATTCCAATAATGCTAACAACCAAAAAAGGAACTCACTCCATACTAATCAATGGTTCAGAGAGTATTGGAGAACTGGAGCAACTAGATTTGGATAAAGAAGCTGTTGTCCCTTTGTTTTTACCAACAAATATAGAAAATCGTGGAATTAATTACAACAAAACTGGCCTAACGGCAACAATTGTAGTCGATCAAGAAGTAATTGTAAGTTTTATGTTTACAAGATTTGAGGTAGATACGCTAGATTTCCCTTCGGTAGGTGAGGCTCTTGTGTCAGAAGATAACGGTCAAATAGTAATACGCTACAGAATGACAAATACCTGCGGTTGCGTAATTTCAAGTGATTCATTACCAGAACAAGAGCTTGTTAGAATAATAGAATCATTTGTAATTAAGCGCACCTTTTAGCCTAAAAGTGGGGTAATATGTACTTAAACAATATGACAGCTTGACTCCCAGTTTGTCGAGGAACAGCTTATCCTGGGTTGTGGTTTTCGTTGATCACCTTTTTGCTGAGAGCTTGGATGAAACCTTAATACCCTCGAAGGGATCCTTCTCGCAATTGGAGACGAGCGCGAAATAACAGGGGCGCTCCCTGGAATAAAAATGCGCTAGACTATCGTGATGTATGCCCGAATAGATTCGTGCAAATATTGGCATTATTAACGCTTTTTCATCGTCAATGTTGACAGCAATTCGTCAAGCAACACCTTTGAGTGGTGAATACCTTGTTCGCTGCTCATTGTTCCCGATTCCCCGCTATAATAGGAGCTTACTTCAATGCGCATCAGCATTTTATTATGGTAAAATGCGACACCGCAAGTGCCTCGAAGCTCCCCATCGTCTAATGGCGCAATAGTATATGCGACGGCGGGGATATCGTTCACATTCGCATCTTCAGTGTGAACCTCTGTTTTAACCTGAGCGTCTTCAAGATTTGGCAGCAAGCCCAAAGGCGTACCCTCACTACTCGGCGTATAGGTTACTGTGATTATTCTATCAGGCCTTGCCCAATGCGTGTGGTAAAACGTCAAGCTGAGCCCCTCGGGCAAATCGTTTTCCACAATGGTTATGCTTGCCTGAATATTGTTGTTTTCGGTCTCTGGTAAGCGGGGATAGGCAAAACGGAAATCCTGACTTTCGTAATTCTTAAGAAAATAGCCCCCAACTACCGCCAGTTCAGCATTGCCTATTGTCAATGTCAGTATTTTTTCACGTTCAGTTATTTCGACCATGCTTCGAGGGTTTGTTTTCTTTCCGTTTTCTTCATCATACAGTGTCAGCCATTCGACGCCTAATCCGAACGCCTCAGCTACAAACCTGACAGGCATGCATACTCGCCCTTCCCACATCATTGGCGCAACATCCATTTCAATCGAGCTTCTGATACCATTTTTTATTAGTATCATAGTTTTTGAGCCGACTGTAAGCTGCACTGTCGTTGTCCCACGCTCTAACGTAGCAGTTCTTGTTGCGTTACCATCCCAAGTCGTAAGAATCCCGAAAGCCTCAGCCACAAAACGGATGGGCAAGAATGTGCGTCCATCGTAGATAAATGGCGCGGTGTCGACATATATATTAAACTCTCCGCCTCCACTAACGCCGCCGCTTATCTCATATCCATCATCGACAAAGGGGGTGTATTCGGATGCAAGCGCGGATGGGCCTAGAGTCACGAGACACAGCACAGCGCAAAGCAATAATGATACCTGGGTATGCACTTGACGCCAACTGACCCAAACCCACTTCAGACAACTAAGCGATAAGGGGGTATCGACTTCGCTTCGACTGCGTACAGCGTTCGTC
>WRNV01000195.1 GCA_009776445.1 Oscillospiraceae bacterium
GAAGTCCGCTCCGACGACGGCCCGGTGGTCAAGCGGTTAAGACTCCGCCCTTTCACGGCGGCAACACGGGTTCGAGTCCCGTCCGGGTCACCACCCCACGAAGCAGGCTTCGTGGGGATCCTTTTTTTTATCTTCCTCGGGCGGAGTGGTTTCCTCGTCCAAAACCAACGTGAAGCCCAACGCTGACTGTATCAGTTTTTCCTGAGCATTTCTATCACGCCTGCCAGAATGCGATTCTCGTCAACATTATCATGAAATATAGTATCTCCGCTTGCTATATCAACAAGGATACCGCAGGGCGTTCCGTTGATATCGCCACTGAACAGATAAACGCCTAAACCGTCTGCAGCACCCTCGGGATTTGTAAGCTTCCCGTCAGACAGTATACTGAGCAGTATTCCATCTTTTTGGTAGCACCTAAGATACGAAACATTTTGGTATCCCTCGTTCGCCAAAGATTTTCTTGATGCATTTATTGTTGCAGGTTTTGTGATAAGGATGACCACTGCGGTCACAACTATAATAGACACATAAATCACAGAAACCATATGTGAAATAGTTATCTTCGGCAACCTCGGATATTTCTTAATCATCACCAAAACACCAAGTACAAGTAGAACCCCGATTGCTTGGTAACCGACTAATGAATCTCCCTTGAGAATATCCCAAATAGAAAAAACCACCCCAATAACAGCCAGCACCGCAGTATACAATGCGCCAAATAGCCTGCGCTTACCTTGCTTTATAGGTTTTGCTTCATTATAGATACCAAAAATCAGAAATATAGGCGGATAAACTAGCGCAAGCAAAAACACTGTCCGAAATGCACCGCCGAACCATACATACTGCACAAAGTATAAGACAAGACAGGCAGAAACGTAAAAAACGAATGCGAGAGCATTATCAAGCCTGAATTATTCACGCATGTAGACCAAAGGGTCGACAAAGCGAGAAATCACGACGAATTTGCGAGAACACCGGTTTCACCTGAAAAGTGAAACAAAAACAATAGAATAAGGGCCTCAGAAATGTTATACTTTGGGTGTTCAAAATCCAAAAAACATAACAAAGGAGAAGCCCTTATGCGTAGTTTAATGGATATGACCCTCGAAAGCAATAGAAAAATCAAAGTCAATTTCGATGGGGGCGATTTATCGTCGGATGCAGGGATGTTGGCGCTCAATGAATTCGTTCGCAAGATGGGTATCGACCGGCAGATAAACGAAGTGTTCCAAACAAACGACACCGCTAAATTCAGATATCATACGGACGACGACAACCTTCTTCAGATGATCTACCAGATAATTTCTGCATACTTTGCGGACGACTGCGCCGATGAACTTATAGATGACCCCGTGTTCACAGCGATTCTCGAAAAGCCCGCACTTGCCTCACAGCCGACATTGTCCCGGTTTCATAACCGCATGGATGCCGACACCCTGATACAGCTAGCCGCAATAATGGTTGAACTGCGCCGCAGGGTCTATTCCTGCAAACCGCCGGAGATGGTATTGTTTGACCTTGACTCAACATTGCTGGAAACGTACGGGAAACAGGAAGGCGAAGCGTTCAATTTTCATTACAGGGCTCACGGATACCATCCGCTGTTGTGCTATGACGGGCTGACGGGCGATTTGCTCAGGGCTCAGCTCCGAAACGGAACCGACTACTCAAGCAAAGGTGTTTGCGAGTTCATGCAGCCGCTTTTTGACGAGTATCTCAACAGCTATCCGAATACGGCGCTGTATTTGCGCGGCGACAGCGGGTTTGCGACGCCCGGTCTATACAGCCAATGTGNAACGAACGGGACATCATACGTGATTCGACTGAAAGAAAACGACACGCTGCGGAAACTCGCCGCCGAACTGGATTCGGAACTCACGGACATAACAATGGAGAACATCGTAGATTACGCGGTAGTATANGGGGAATTCTTTTACAAAGCAGGCAGTTGGGAGTACGAACGCCGAGTAGTATGCAAAATCGAGAAGCCCGAGGGGCAGATGGTGCACATGAATACGTTTATCGTAACGAACATGGACTTGGCACCGGAACAGGCAATAATGTTTTACTGCAATCGCGGGCGGATGGAAAACTTCATCAAGGAAGGCAAGAACGGTTTCGACTTCGCATCGGTCAGCAGCAGCTCAGAGATAGTAAACGCAAACAGGTTTCAAATCCATGCGCTGGCATACAACATTTTCAACTGGTTCAGGAGACTGGCGCTTCCGCAGGCGATGCGGAAACTGATGGTCGACACGATACGAATCAAGCTGATGAAAATCGCGGCACGGGTCGTGAAGTCGGGCAGATATTTGATATTCAAGCTATGCAGCAGTAGTCCTTACAAGGATGAGTTTTACCGGACCTTGGACAATATCCGGGGACTCAGACCGCTTCTGGAATAGAATCGAGCAAAACTTCACATTACCGGTGACAGATGGTGGAGACCATCAGCGCTAGCGTCACGTTTTTCGGGATTATCCACAGAAATTTCGTATCCGCCATGGATTCTCCGAGATATTACGAACGCTCATTCAAAAAACTTACACTTTCGCAATGCTTTTAGTAGTGCGTGAATAATTCAGGTCAAGTTTTATGTAGGCAATAATCTTTTTCATATCTACCTTTAAAACATAAAAGCATAAATACTTCCATGAGTCCTCTGCTAATACAAGTATTCGTTTGCGTTGCCACCATAGTATCACAAGCACGCCATTATTTCTACACAAACACACAGTTCCCCATGTTATAATATTTTCTTGCTTTTCCCATTCCCAAGCACGAGATTGAGACTCTCGCTCGTTGCCTGCTTCCTGAAATACAAAGGTATTTCGAGAGCGAAAAAGGCAAGCGGGAGTTTGAGGAATGGAAAGCGTAGCAAAAAGAGAAAACCGATAGCAAAATTAGTTAACACTGAGGGGCGGACTTGAGGACTTTTGTCCTCTGGTTCGCCCCCTTTTTTGTTTTTTGCATTTTCTCTGTCAAATTGAACTCAGTTATGAAGTCCACTGCAGTCGATTATCATTGGATCAACGGGTGCTTATATGGTTCCAGCTCATAGCCAATGTAAGGAGCATTGATATCAAGAACAACATAATCGCCGTCCAATCCCACCCTGAGCCACTGGTGACCGTACTGGTTTTCGTTCACATGTTCACTGGGTATACCCATGATTGCTAAACAAAGAGCGGCGGCGCGCACATCACCGGCGCAGGACGTTCTGTTGAGTATAAAAAATCCATAAACGTCGTTATAATGCTTTTCTGACATTGAATACTCCCAGTTAGAATAATGCCTGATAGTCGCCAATTCAATATATACCGCCATAATCATTTCATCCTTGGTGTACCCTGCAAACTCAACTACAATATTGTAGGCTTTATTATATGCTTGGTCAAACTCCGCATCGGTCATACCTTTTTTAAGACTTTGACTGATGGGCAAACTATTTAGGACTGGAGGCACCGGCGGAAAACTTGAGGCGCCTGTCACTATATTGTATAATCGCAAGATGGTAACAATGCTTTGCTGCCTTGAGTATGATTCTTTTGGNGAAAAATTGTTGCCACCTGTGCCGCCCATTACCCCCGCTGCTTGCGCTTGCCCAACTCCTGCGCTTGCCCACGACGAAATCATGGAATTGTCCGCAAAAGCCGGCGACCGTTGCGGAAAAGGTTTATTAAGCGAGTTAGCTAAACTGGAAAGCATGACTGCAGCCTGCTCACGGGTCAGGTTGTCGTTTGGTGCAAACACATTGGGTGCAACGCCGGACACAATTCCGATGGCTGCTGCTTTTTGTACATTTGCATCATTTGTATCAGAAAAAGTCTTCCGCCCTGTGATTTCACCCTTTACGTTCTCATAAAGCGCAACTGCAAGAGCGCAAAACTCTGCGCGAGTCGTGGGTTGCGTATACTTCGACTGAAGGTTTTCCGGAACAAGCTTTGCGGCTATCGCTTCATTCACCTGTTCTGCCGCCCATGGAGCCGGGCTATCAGCCATTGTCGCACATGGAGCTATTCCCGCTAAAAAAGCTATGACAAGTATGAAGGTTGATATTTTTAGTAATCTCATGACCAAAACATCCTTTCAATTGCGCCTATTGATAATTGCCATTAGTGAATTGTTACACAACAATGGTACAATGTCAATTCTAGTACAGGGAATTTCTCTTGAAAAGTGCATATTTTCTTCTTGATTACATTCTAACGCGCTCTGCGGAGCGCAAGGAGTCAGAAGTCAGTATCCAGTAGTCAGAATACGGGGATAGGGTTTAGAAATCGAGGATTTCCAGCCTTTCCACATTTCCACATTTCCACATTTCCACATTTCCATATTTCTGCATTCTGCATTCTCATTTCTCATTTGTAACTTAACGACTAAAAAATACCCTGTTTTTTATTTGCGTTGCGAGTCGTTAAGTTGCTAAAATGTAGCACCATCCCAAAGGTTTTACCGACATTTACGAGTTCGCCTTTGGA
>WRNV01000196.1 GCA_009776445.1 Oscillospiraceae bacterium
GCAACGCACTGGTACTGCGGTGAAAACTTGTACAATTGTCAAAACTTGTGTGCGGAGCCTGTAACCATTGCGAGTTTTTGGACACCCACTGAACAGTTACGTTAGTTGCTGAATTTGTTTGAACTTGCATTTGTGTTGATTTCGCATATGATATGTGATACAATACTCTCGAGGTGATACAATTTGGCAAAAAATGAAACTCTTCATATCCGCGTGAACGATGTTATAAAGCTAAGAGCTGAAAAAACACTTGATGTACTGGGATTGTCAATATCTGAAGCTGTCAACATGCTATTGCACCAGATTAGCCTTGTAGGTGGGCTTCCATTTGAAGTCAGAATACCTTCCGTACCGGAAAATCTTGTTGTAAGCAGTAATAAAGACTTATACGAGAAGCTCAGTCTTGGCTCGGCTCAAATCAAGGAAGGCAAAACGGTCGACGCCGATGTGGTCATGGCACGGTTGAGCGATAAATATGGCTTTTAGGATTGAGTTTTCGCAACAGGCTGTACAATCAAAAACCTTGCAAGCACTGTAATTGCAAGGTTTTTGGCACGCCGGAGAGGATTCGAACCCCCGACCTTCTGGTCCGTAGCCAGACGCTCTATCCAGCTGAGCTACCGGCGCATATATACCCGAGCGCGCAAAACACAAATGTGGTCTGACGTCGCGAATCGGGTTTTTCGCAAAGCCCACTTTAGCATACTTGACATAAGAACGCAATAGTATTTTTTCGCTAACAGTTCAGAGGGTATCCAAAAACTCGCAATGGTTACAGGCTCCGCACACAAGTTTTGGCTATTATTTATTGTTTTCACCGCTGTACCAGTGCGTTGCCTGTAACCAACCTGCGTTTTTGGATACCATCTAAACAGCAACTTTTTTGGTGTATTCACCAGTTTTTTCCCGATTACCCCATTGTATGGCTTAACAAGATACGGTATAATAGCGCTATTAGATTGCAAAAATAACCATAGTGGAGAACAAATAATGTCAAAGATCCGTCTTATGATTATTGATGACTCGTTATTTTTCAGGACTTTTCTGAGCCAACGCCTTGGAAGGGATCCCTCGATCGAGATTGTCGGCAGCTTTGGCGACCCGGTTGAAGCCTCCGAGCAGATTCTTCAACTCCGGCCCGATGTCTTGACTGTAGACATGGAAATGCCGAAAATGAGGGGCAATGAGTTTTTGCGCGTAATCCTCCCAAAGCACCCAAATGTCAAAGCGGTTGTAATCAGTTCCCTATCCGGCAATGTCTTTGACGCGATGCACGCGGGCGCTATTGATTTTGTCGGAAAACCCGGCTCTCAACCCGGATACAACGAGGATAAGTTCGTAGCGGAGCTGCTGCAAATAATCAAAGTCGCGTCGGTCGCGCATGTAATAAGATCTGACGCAGTTCCGGCGAGGGCGCCCGTTTCACCGTTTGCCTCGCCGCTTGCTGGGCATGTGGGCTTATCTGGCGCGACCTCAAAGAGCGTCATAGCTATCGGTGCTTCCACAGGCGGCACGGAAGCTATTATCGAAGTCGTCAAACGCTTCCCTTTGAAAACGCCCGGAGTCGTGATCGTACAGCATATGCCACCCGTCTTCACTAAAATGTACGCTGACCGCGTCGATAAAATATGTGCTATGTCCGTACGCGAAGCGCAAAACGGGGATCGCGTCGAAAACGGAAACATACTGATAGCGCCAGGCGGGGATCAACAGATGTACCTTCGCCAAGACTCAAGGGGCTATTACGTTTATCTCACGCCCGAGCCGAAGGTCAGCGGTCATTGCCCTTCCGTCGACGTGTTGTTCGGCTCGGTAGCAAAGACGGCGGGTAAAAACGCAGTCGGCGTCATACTCACCGGTATGGGCGCCGACGGTGCGAGCGGACTATCTACAATGAGAAAAAGCGGCGCCCACACAATTGGGCAAGATGAGAGTTCTTGCGTTGTTTATGGTATGCCCATGGTAGCGTACAATATGGGCGGCGTCGCCGAACAACTACCTCTGTCGTCTATTGGAGACGCGGTACTGCGCCGATTTGGCGGTAGGCAGTAGACGGTTAGCCGCTCTGGTATATACTATACTAGCGTTCTAGTCTTGAATTTCCCCCTGCTGCACAGCGCTTTAACTTGTGGGCAAAGCCCGCATTAGTATAATTAAGGTGGTTTTTGCCTTTCATGGGAAGGCATGAATAAATAAATGGATATAGAGAAAAACGAAACAGGCAAAAAATGGAAACTGCCGTCTATTAATCTGCCGCGCGGCGTTATTATAGCGATTTGCTCGTTACCCGTTGTTTTGATAGGGGTGTTTTATGCGCTTCGTTCAATCCCAAGCGTAATGGGCTGGGTTGCGTTTCGCGTTTCCGCCCCAATCCGCGGACTTTTAGGCATGCTTAGCTCTATTTATCCGTTTTCTATAACCGAGATATTAATAACAGTCGCCATTATATGGGTGATTTTCTACAGTGTAAAAACGATTATGGTCACAGCGCGCAGACGCGGGAAACTGAGGATCCTTGCCAGGCGTCTACTTCCTGTATTTGTGGCGGCTGCCTATATCTGGGGCCTGTTCTGCTGGCTATGGAATAGCGGCTACTATGCGCCGGGTTTTGCTGAAAGACACGGGTTTTCGCCTAACGGGGTAGCAATTAGTGACCTTGCCGTCGTTGCAAGTCTGTTCGCTGAAAAGGCAAACGAACTCGCCCCGCTTATGCTCAGGGATGAAAACGGACACTATATCGCGGACCGTCGGGGGGTATTCGCGGCTTCTATGGATATATATCGCAACATCGCTTTGGAGTTCCCTGATCTGGGCGGTAGGACTTACGCCCCAAAGTCGATGATGTTTTCATGGCTTATGAGCCGCACAGGCTATTCCGGCGTATATTTCGCGCTCACAGGTGAGGCAAATATCAACACCCGCATACCCGCTCCCTTTTTGCCTACAACGGTTGCTCACGAGCACTCTCACCAGCTCGGCGTATTTGCTGAGGACGAGGCAAATTTCGTAGGCATAGCCGCCTGCGTTACTTCAGGTAACGCCGTATTCGAGTATTCCGGGTACATCAGTGGCTTAGGGTATCTTTTGTCTGCTCTGCATGATGACGATCCACAATCGTGGATACGGATCACTGTGAGCTTGTCCAATGAGGTATGGATCGATTGGCGGGATAACGACGATTATTGGGAGTCCCAAAGAAGAGTTAAAACAGGCGTCGAGTTCCTCGACAACATACTCACCAGTGTAACCCAAGGCGTAAGCGACGCGGTCGATGCGGTCTATGACAGTTTCCTTAAATCGCAAAACCAAACGCTGGGCCTAAAGTCCTATGGCGCTTGCGTCGATATGCTGGTAGAATACTTCATAGCATGAGCATTAGAAACTGTAAATTGTCAGTTGACAGTTCCTCATCGCTTCATCAACCACCTATCACTCTGCTCATAGCGTGGCATATTAGCACAACGCGCGGCGCCCAAAGCCGTCGCGAACACCGCGTCCGGCGGGATATGAAATCGCAAGCCGAACTGGCTGGCGAATTGCGTTGATATTTCCTTAACTTGCGGAAACGTTGTAAGCGTTCCCGTTAAGACTATGTCGCGTATTGTGTCGTTACGGGCGGCAAAGACGGCAAGCATCCCGGCAGTTTGGAATACCATATTGACTATTCCAAGCGCGACGTCCGATTCGGATGCCGCGCTTTTAATACTACCGAAGTTCGAGGCAGTCAAATCCGCAGGCAGAGACGGTATATCTTGACCGACTATATCCCGTACTAGAAGATCCACGTTCTCCAGCCTACCGTGAGCTGCAAGCGCAATGATGGCGTCGACGTCACTTTTGCCCAGCATTTGTGAAGCCAAGCCGATAATCGTCCCGCCGCCAACACCGGAGCCTCCAATATGGGTAATCCCGCTTTTGCTCGCTCTGACGAACGCTATTCCCGTCCCCATGCTTACGACAATAGCCTCCTCCAACCCGGACATTCGGAGCGCGCCATGCCCGATAGCGAGAAACTCGTCCAACTTGCGCGTTTTAATGCCGTATATATGCTCATTGATCAACGTCGCGCCAACACCGGTCAGCACAATCGACGATACATCGGAAAGCTCCATCCGTTGCGCGCGCAAAAAATTCCCGATCGCTCCATACATCGACGTGATCTGATCCGCTGCCCTGACTTGCAACATGCCAACCAATTCGCCTTTTCGCAACCCGACGATCTTTGTAGTAGAACCGCCTATGTCAACGCCCAAGACAATATCCATTTTCCCTTCTCCTCAGGAAGTGTTACATAATCCAGCTACTACATAAAAACATACAGTGGTTGTTTTGTCAATCACTTAAGTGATACATATTTAGAAACTGTTCAGTGGGCATCCAAAAACACAGGTTGGTTACAGGCAACGCACTGGTACTGCAGTGAAAACTTGTACAATTGTCAAAACTTGTGTGCGGAGCC
>WRNV01000197.1 GCA_009776445.1 Oscillospiraceae bacterium
GACGAACGCTGTACGCAGTCGAAGCGAAGTCGATACCCCCTTATCGCTTAGTTGTCTGAAGTGGGTTTGGGTCAGTTGGCGTCAAGTGCATACCCAGGTTCCAAGATATATTATTGTTGCTGTTCACCATAATAGGGTGAAAGCGGAAAGTGTGTTCTATATGGGCGGGAAAGGCCTTATTCACTTTTACTACGGCGACGGGAAGGGAAAGACGACTGCGGCGCTCGGCCTTGCGATACGCGCGTCAGGAAGCGGGAGCAGCGTCGTCGTCGTCCAGTTTTTAAAAGACAGGAAATGCGGGGAACTCAGTTGCCTTGCGCTTTTGCCGAATGTCGTCGTCTTGCGCGCCGATCTATATGGNCATATGTTCGTATTCGAGATGAGCGACGAGGAAAAGGCAGCNATAAAAGCTATTCATGATGGTAACCTGGTAAAGGCGCTTGAGTTGCAAAAAAACGGGCAATGCGACATGCTCGTCCTCGACGAAGCCGCTGACGCGTATCAGCTTGGCGTACTGGACTCCGCGTTGTTTGAAGGGCTACTCAACGACAAGCCAGAACCGCTGGAACTAATCGTCACGGGTCATGCCCCGGATGCGAGGCTGCTTGCGCAGGCGGACTACGCGACTGAAATGGTGAAGCGCAAACATCCATACGATTTAGGGATAACCGCAAGAAAGGGCATCGAGTTTTAAAGTTTAAGCAAAATGTAAAATTGTTTAACTGTTACCATTATACCATTAATGCAAAAAAAAGATATGTCTGTTTTATGACGAAAAGATAAATATCCATAAGAGACGAAAAGATAAATATCGATAAGGGTATTGCAAATCAAGTTGGTGTATGTTAGAATTCTTGAGCGTCGTTTTTCGGTATAATTTATTTGGTGGGTATAGCTCAGTTGGTTAGAGCATCGGATTGTGGTTCCGAGGGTCAAGGGTTCGAGTCCCTCTACCCACCCCAAATGAGCGCGGCAGGCGTCGCGCCCCGGACAATGAACATTGAACGCCGTGTCCATGAGTAGTGTGAGCAGTATGTTAGCAGCCAGAGTGTATAGTGGTAGTATTGCTGTCCACATAGCGCGGAGCGCGTGTTCGCTGTTCATTGTTTAAATGACAGATTGGGATGTAGCCAAGCGGTAAGGCACCAGACTTTGACTCTGGCATTCGTAGGTTCAAATCCTGCCATCCCAGCCAAAACAGTGGACAGAAGGCAACGGACGGCAAATAGCCAGTATAGCGCCGACGTAGACGCCGCGAATGGTAACCGTGTCGCTAAAGACAATTGTGGGTGGTTTCCCGTCGCAAGCCGTTGATTGCTGACTGTCAACTGAATTTGACCCGCTAGCTCAGTCGGCAGAGCACCTGCCTTTTAAGCAGGGAGTCCCGCGTTCGAGTCGCGGGCGGGTCACCAAGGAAAATCCCTGTAGTCGCAATGGCTACAGGGATATTACTTTGTTATTCTTTATCGTTGAATGTTGTTTTTTAAATATTCGTGTTTTCAGCCTCTTTAATAATTTTCTCAATTATTTCTATTGCCTTGTCCGCCTTATCGCTTTCCAACAGAGCTTGAAGTGAGTATAGTAGCGTTAATAATTCGAGCCTTGTCATGTTGCCATCGCCTTCCCTAATCGACTGTTCCTGTTCCTGAATTATACAGGGGCGGGCGTTCCGTTGTCAAGTGTCGCTATTGCCTACGAATATTATACTCTAAGTTCGATTCTGTGACACTTGAAAGCGAAACAGCCAATAGAATATATTTATCAGTGAGGTGAAGAACATGCTTGATGTAACAGACCGCGAGGAAATAGCGCATATAATGCACATCATAGTGGAGAGCGATATCACGCCAAAGCTAAACCTGCTGATTGAAGGGCATCAATCTGTCAGTGAAAAACTTGTGCCGGTATCCCCGTGGACGGGCTGGAAGAAGAGGTTAACTGCCAAAGCTAAATAGGCAACTTGAATGTCATGGTAACCTCGCCTGTTTCTTCGTTGATTTTTATTTGCTGATTTTCAAGTCCCATGTCTTTACCTGTTGACATTTTAAACAGCCCAGCCAGAAATTGCATCCCGCTCGTCATCACCTGTTCCAGTTCAGCGGTTTTCGATCCGCTGCCGCCCGGTTTCTGATCATGCTTCGGCTCTAACGCTTGCTTTTGTTCCTGTTTATCCGTCTCCGCAATCTCAGCAATCTCATCAATCTCATCTTTCTTAGTCTGCTGTAGTTCGTTCGCTTCAATGCCCTGAATTTCTTGCGTCTCGACATATGCGGCAAATTCTTCTTCATGTTCTATAATCTCTTCAAAACTCTCCCCAGCCTGTTCGCTTGAATCATCGCCCTCGACAGTTTCTTCTTCGGTCTGGACGATGAACGCTTCCAGTTGGTCGATAAACTGCGAACGCCCTTTTGATGAGAAATCGACGTAGTCCACATTACTGCCGCTGTCTAAAACACCGTCGAAAAGGCTCTGCTTTACGAGCAAGCCGGCGGCGATTTGCTGTTCGATTGAATTTCGGGTAATCATATTGTATATAGTAAGGTTGCCGCTCTTTTGCCCCAGCCTGTCNATGCGCCCAATGCGCTGGTTCTTTTTTGCGGGGTTCCAGGGGAGCTCAAAATTGATAAGAGTATCNGCGACCTGCAGGTTCAGNCCCGCGCCNCCTGCTTCTGTTGATAAGAAAACGCAGCATTCTGGGTTGTTTTCGAATTTCTTAATAAGATCGCCTCTTGACTTGACTGGGACCTTCCCTGTNAGTTCNACGAAACCTATTTTATTTTGCCTGAGCAACTGCCCTATCAGTTTATGCACCTTGACCCACTCNGANAAGATAATTACTTTCCGCTTGGTGTTACTAAGGTCGAACTGATCAATGAGGATGTTCTTTAGCTCCTCCATTTTTGGCGATATATTCGTCCTATCGTCTATCAGGTACGTCGAGTCGCAAACCATACGCATTCTGGCAAGAAGCTGCTGCAGCTTCTGCATATCGTATGCGGTAAGGAATTTTTTGCGGATAATACTCGCTATCGACTTGGCGCACGACGCGTGGTATTCAGCCTGTTGAGGCGACAATTCGACCGGTATGTCGATTTGCTGCACATTCGGGAGCTGATCCAACACGTTCCTTTTTTCGCGGCGGATCAGTATTTCAGACAGTCGCACGTTGAGCGCCTGCAAGTTGTAATAGCCGTTGATTTTATTCGTCTTTTCCGGGTCAAAAAGGCAATGCTGATAAGAAAACTCCCACAATGGCCCAAAGAAATACGGATCAAGCGCGCTGACTATGGAAAAAATATCTATCAGCCGGTTTTCTATTGGCGTACCGGTTATGACTAGAGTATGTTTGGCCAAAAGCCGCTTTATGGAAGAGGCGGTTTTCGTTTCGTAGTTTTTGATCCTTTGCGCTTCATCAAGAATCAGGAAATCTATCCCCGCTTTGTTTATAGCGAGGCTGTCGCGCAGTATAGTCTCATAGTTAACTATGAAGAAAAAATACCTGTCGTCGAGATACTGGGATTCCCTTTCCTTTGGTGTTCCGCTCACGATGAGCGCTTTTTCATTTGTGAATGTTTCGATCTCTTTTTTCCACTGGGATTTCAAGGTGGCGGGGCAAACGACCAGCGCGCTTCGGAACCCGAACACCTGCTTTTTGAGTACAGCGGCAGCCGCTGCCTGCGCTGTTTTACCTAAACCCATTTCATCGGCGATAATGGCTGTTTTTTTGAATAGGACGAATTCCACGCCCTCTTTTTGGTATGGAAACAATTCGATCTTAACAGGGGAATAGTCGGGCGCGTAAGCCTCCCCCAGCTCCTTTAGCATGGACATCTCGAAAGCGCGTTCCACCTTGTCTCTGACTTCGGGGCGGATGCGGATTGTTTCGAATTCCGCCGAGTTTTCGATGAAACCAAGAAAAGACTTTATTTCCGGCTCGGTATTGCCAATATAGTTCTTCTTTTTGAAGTGACGTGAAATGAGGAGTTCCTCGCCTACTGGCAGTTTATGCGGATAATACCAGGTAATTCTGTTTTCATTGAGCGGGTCGCAAAACACTTCGATAAATGGATATGTCTTGTCCAGCCGCTCGTATAATTCGCGGTTTTTCTTCAGCGCGTTAAACGCGAACATGATATGTTTCGTGGTCCCCAGCTTGTTGAGCCTGGAATCCCAACTGTCGCTATATCCGGTTTCCGCTTCGAAATCACGAAGAAATACCTTGTAATGGATGCCCTGCTCATTTGTCAAGACATGATCGCCGTAAATATTGTTTGCCCATTGGATGCGGTACGCCGCCTTATCCGATTTCTGCCGGCGCTCTTCCAACACGCGTTTGATCATTCCCTGGCGCGTGTATTTTTTGTGTTCAATTTTCACTTTTGGATTAATAAGGC
>WRNV01000198.1 GCA_009776445.1 Oscillospiraceae bacterium
CCAATTTCGATCCGCGCCTGCCCCGCACGAACATCGTCACTTTCTGTTAGCGACGATATAATATGAAGGTTGAACGCTCTTCTGACTTCATTGTTCGGCATATCAAGTATATAAATAGGTTCATCAGCGATCAGCGGTATCTCCTTGACTGTCAGATAGCCAGTCTGAAACAAGAGCGGTTCGATGCTGATTTTTTCAAGATCCGCCGAATCAAGCATGAACTCGGTCATCTTAAGATTTTTGAGATTTGTGTATGTCTCCGGCTTTTTCTTTATCAAGTCTATTAGGAATTTCGGCGTCCCGCTAACGTACCAAAAAGCGGCAAATCTTTCCCGTCTGAAAAAACTGAGGAGCGAGAACGGATTGATAACTCTTGTCTCACCGTCCCATGAATAGCCGTCATACCATGCCAGTATTCCATTTCGCACGCTGTTATAAATCTTAAATTCTTTCAGGCTTGTTAAATGCTCTATGTGTTCGCTGAAACACCTGTCAAAATCCTCTATCGTAATACCGCATATGTTTGCGTATTTTCCCGCCATTGTTATATCCAGCAGATTATTGAGTTCTGAAAAGATCGAGGTTTTCGTGAATTTGGTCACGCCTGTTAGGAACGTGAACTTCAAATATGGATCCATTGATTTGAGGATGCCGTAAAACCCCCTGAGCACTAACCTGTTGGCTTCAGCGGTTTTTATATCGTTGATATGGTCGAGGATCGGCTTGTCGTATTCGTCTATTAGGACTACCACTCTTTGATTGTATTTCTTATACAGTCCTGATATCAAATTCTTAAATATGTCCGATGGGATCTCATCGGCAATATAAAGCCCTTCTTCTTTCACTCGAATTCTCAGTGTCGAAACAAGTGAGTTTTCAAGTATTTCCGGTGTTTTATTAGATATATTGCTCATATCTAGCCTTATTACTGGATGCTTTTTAAAATCATAGTCAGAATCGTAAATCCATAGCCCTTTAAAAAGCTCTTTATCGCCGCTGAAAACCTCGCTAATTGTATCGAGAAGAAGGGATTTCCCAAAGCGTCTTGGACGCGATAGGAAATAGTAACTTGCGTCGTTGATGAGGTTGTAGACATACTGCGTTTTGTCAATGTAAACGTAATCGCCTTCTATAATTTCTCTGAAATTCTGTATCCCAAGCGGTAGTTTTTTCATATTAACTCCCTTTCCGTCTTTAGCGATAGTATATGGTGAATACTTTTGTTTCATTTTTTATGAGGAGCCGCAGGCGACGCAGCAATCCAGATGCAAACCTGGAAACGCAGGACAAAAGAACCGTCCGAGACCACTGCGTTCATTGCTCTTTATTATTATATCATCTAAATCTGTAATCAATACCGCTTTGCTTCATGATTTCATTGGCAACATGTCGTGATTTGATCTTATTATCAACAGGGAAACTACGTCCGTTTATCGAGCTGTGCCACATATCGTGGTCTCCCTTTCCGTGTCTGATAAAACTACATCCGTTGTTGCTTAACACTTCGCGTACAGCCTTTTCATATTCGGCCATTATGCAATATTCTCCCAGCGTTCAGCTTTGAAGTGCAATTGGCACGAATCGCAATTTTCACCATTCTCAGCCAGAACTTCTGGTGCGACTATTTTGACACGTTCGATTAACGCGTCAAAAGAATCGCTCTCCAAAGCAAGAGGGATGCTGTCACTAACAGCGAACCACACACGCGCTTCATCGTCCCATCGAATAATTACTTGATGTTCCATATATTTACCTCCTGCTTAAACGCTATTCTCCATATATTTTTTATACCTGTGCAATTAGGAACAACACCGCCGTCTGCGGACGGCACCCCCTTCGTGCGCGGGGGCTTTTGGACTAAAGGTCAGGATTTGTACCCAGTTGCAACGTGTGAAAGTGTCACACGACACGAATGAGGTTCATAGGACGAAATGAGAGTTATATGCCCCCTTCGCGCACGAAGGGGGGCAGGGGGTTGTCCCTGAAGCTTGGCGATTGCACAGGTCGAAAAATTTTGTATCCCAAGCGGCAGTTTTTTTCATTTCAGCACCTTTTCACTCTTTTACAACAGTATATGGTGTATCTTTTTATTTCATTATAACTTCCTTCCAGCAAAATAACAAGACAATTGCAAGGTATGATCAGGGATTGGTATAGCGATGTAACTGTTGCTACACAGTATCAAAACACCCGTCTTTGCGAGCGCAGCGAAGCAACCCATGCGAAAACTGTCAGGTTCCCGGCTGGATTGCCGCGTCGCAAGCTCCTCGCAAAGGCTAAATTGTGTTTTTTTGCGTTAAGTTCAGGTTTGACAATGAACTGCCAAAGTATACAGAGGAATGGGAATAGAAATATCGCTCAGTGGCGCATCCATTCGGCAAGATGCGCCACCGTTGATTGCGTTTTTGGATTTTTTACAAACTGTTAATTTGCAATTCTTTTTTCATTACGCACTGATACTTGCCCGAGCAATTGTGCCATTTTGGCACAATTGCTCTTTAAAGCGCTAAATTCTCTCACTATTGTTTCTGCTCCGCTGATTACTGGAACGAAGAAAGTCGGATGTTCGCCTCCGCCGCCTGTTCAATTAATCCGGCAGCTTATCCGTCCATATCTCTCCGCTATCGTCTTTTCGATCGTACAGATGTCCTTTCGAGGCCTCCATGATGTCCGCATAAGCCCAATGCGACGTAGTCAAATCGTTGTAGGACACAACCCAATCCGGCAGATCGTCTATATCGATGCGGCGATCCAGCATTCGGTTGATGATGGTCACCGCTTCAGCGCGGGTCAGCAGATTTTGCGGTTTGAACGTCCCATCCGGATAGCCCACCATCCAGCCTGCAGACGCCACGCTAAGTATGTCGTCGGCGGCCCAGTGACCGGCAATGTCTCCAAATCCGCTGCTGCCACTGTTAGACAGATCCTCAAAACGGGATATCAGAGCCGCGAATTCCGCCCTTGTAATAGCGGCGTCGGGCTTAAATGTGCCGTCCGGGTAGCCGCGTATGATCCCGATGCTCGCCATGTACGTCACCGCCTGGTAGTACCATGCATTTTGCAATACGTCAGTGAAACGGGGGGCAAGGGTCGAGTTTTTGTCTTCAGCTACCCACAGCCGGAACAGGATCGCGCACATCTCCGCCCGAGTGATGGGCTTGTCCGCTCCTACCGAGCCGTCGGGATAACCTGACAGGTACTTGATATGATCTGTGTTGAAGCCAACGATAGGTGTTTCGTCATCTTCGATTTCTTCGACAGGAGGTTTCGTATCCAGCTTGCCTCCATTCGATCCGCTTCCTTTGGAGTTGACAGTAACGTCGAAACTGGTTTCTTGGGTGATATTACCCTCGGTGTAGCTGACATTGATAGTCTGTGAGCCGACTGCGGTTAGCGTGTCGCCATGCACCGGAACGGTTGTATACCCCGTCACCGGTTTACTGGTTCCGTCGCTATAGGTCGCGGTCACGACCATGCCGGTCAGGTTGAGTGTTTCCCTGACGGTATATGTTACCGTCCCGGGCTTCGTCGTTACGGAAATGCTAGTCAGGGTAGCTGGCACCGCAGTTGCTGCTTCCACAGTCAGCGTGAATGTGAGCGTCGCGTCAGGTGGGACAACATTGCTGGCTGTCAGGGTAACTGTGTAGTCGCCGACCGCCAACCCCGCTGCGATTTCGATGGTTTTATCTGTGTCGTTCCATGTAATCTCATTGTAAGCGCTCGACAGGTTCACCGTGACTGGTTCTGTGCCAGTGACTGTGTACGCCGTTGTACTTGACGCCGCGTAGCCCTCTGTCAACGTCATTGTCGTCGGGCCGGTTATCATCGGAGCTATTGGCGGCGGTACAGCGTTCACCGTCACGTTGAAACTCGTGTCTTTTGTGATGTTCCCTTCGGTATAGCTGACATCAATCTTCTGTGTTCCGACTGTCGCGAGCGTGTCGCCATAAGCCGGAGCGGTTGTGTACCCCGTCACCGCTTTACTGGTTCCGTCGCTGTAGTACGCTGTCACCACCATGCCAGTCAAATCAAGTGTTTCGCCCTCGGTGTATGTCACCGTATCAGGCATCTTTATCACCGCGATGCTCTGAAGCACGACCGGCGGTGGTACGGCTTTGACCGTCACGTTGAAGCTCGCATCTTTTGTGATGTTCCCTTCGGTATAGCTGACCTCGACGGTTTGTGTTCCAACCACACTCAGCGTGTCGCCATCAACCGGGTCTGTAGTGTACCCTGTCACTGGTTTACTGGTTCCGTCGCTATATGTCGCTGTCACCACCATTCCTGTCAGATCAAGTGTCTCGCCCTCGGTGTATGTCACCGTATTAGGCATCATCGTCACGGCTATGCTCTG
>WRNV01000199.1 GCA_009776445.1 Oscillospiraceae bacterium
AGTCACGCTCAATAGCGTCAGGCTGTGAATAGCGGACGGTATCGCCGCCAAGAACTCGTTCGCCTTTGACCATTGGTATTGTGCGGATTTTTCCCGCCCAGTCATATATGTCGCAAAAAATGTATTTGTGAATCGCCAACAAGCGGGCATAATCGAAAACATCAGAAGAAAACGCAAGATCAATATCGAACAGTTTCACATACGTGATGTCGCTCTCGGCCTTTTCAAGTACTTTGGGATTCTTGATGTTAAGCTTGTTTTTAAGAACGGGGACATCCTCATACAAATAAATATCTCTCATGGCTTATATGGCATACATTTTGATAGTCGCCTTGAGGACGTCTTTTATTTCTGTCTTGCCGTCGATGTATTCCTGCACCAAGGCTTTTGCTTCCTCCGACGGTTCCAAAGCGTCAAGCGTGGAAATGCCCAGCGCTTCGTTGGCGATTTTTTCGCGCTGTACTTTAGTTGTATTTTTGATGGAATAATCCTTAGCCATTTCGTTTCACCTCGTTAAGTCCTTTAACCTGATTATATCCAATTCGTCAAGAAGCTGCAATCAAAAAAGTATCGAACAGGTTATGAATGATCAATTCATAGACAACTAGCCCGCCTCCATTACAACCTCACAGTTTTTCTTATGGAAGGCAATCCCGTACTTGTATATGTGCCTGTACCCTTCGCGTTTTAAACTGTGTATATACGCTTTTTCCCCAATCTGCTCCAGCCCCTTTCGGGCCTCTTCCTTCAAATGATCAGGCGACTCGCTTTTGTGCTTGAACTCAATCACAACCGCGTGTTTTCCTTTGTCCATGGGTTTTATCTGGCAGTCAGACCGGCCTTTCCCCGATTCAAGGTTAGAAGTGACGATATAGTCCTCGGAGAGGGCAAGCAGCATCCCGTATATGAACATGTGGTAGCTATTTTCGTCGTTGAAGTCGTGGCAACTGGGGTTGCTCAGTAAATCGTCGTTGAGGGCGGCGCTCACGCCTTCCGCGTCGCCTTTTAGCAGTAAGCCTACAAATTTCCTTATTGCGCCGGATATGGGCAATGGCTGTGTTTCGAACCACATTTTTGCGCAATCGGAAAATATGTTCCGTATCTCCATATTCACCAGTTCCGCGCCAAACCTGTTGCCTTTCGCCCCGTTGCACGGTTTGAGGTAGCCGGCGTTTAAAAGCAGTGTCCAGAAAGCGTCCGGGTTATTGTAATCAACCGGATATGTGATCCCGTCCTTTAGATGCATCGTAATTGGGGTGCCGGTGATGAGACCGGCGACGTCATCTTTGAGGGAATCACAGCCCTTGCTGAACATATCCTCGAATATGTCCACGGAACCTGTGTTGACCCAGTAGTCGCTGAATTCCTTTCTGTCTAAATACCCGGTGATGCTCCAAGGGTTGTACATGTCCTGCCCTCCGAACCTGTAGCCGTCATACCATCTCTTCACTTCATCGTATGTGTCGCCCAAGCCATACATTTCACAGGCGCCTCTAACTTCATCTTCCGTGAAGCCAAAGCTGGTGGCGAATTCCCTATCTATTATACCGCAGACTTTCGGGTTGTTGAAGCTGCTGACCAAGCCTTCCTTTGATATCCGCTGCACACCGGTCAACACCCCAAACTCAAGGAACTTGTTGGTTTTAAATACGCTCCCCAAAAAGCCCCTCATGAATTTTACCATTCTGTCGTAATAGCCTTCACTTAAAGCATTGGTTAGGGGGGTGTCGTATTCGTCCAGCAGTACAATGACTCGTTTTTTGTAATGGGTATACAGGCACTCTGTTAAAAACAACAAAGCGGATTTCAGGTTGCTTTCAGTCGTTTCTCCGTTGCGGTATGACAGGAACTCCGCTTTGTCNATTTCGTCAAGGCCCTGTTGCTGAAGAATATGCTTATG
This sequence comes from Oscillospiraceae bacterium, assembly GCA_009776445.1. GTDB lineage: Bacteria > Bacillota > Clostridia > Oscillospirales > Oscillospiraceae > WRMH01. Next base: position 1,901 of record WRNV01000199.1, read on the forward strand.
TTGTTTGTAAAGCCCNGAAATCAGTTTTTTAATCTTGCCAATTGCTTCTTCGTANGTATNTTCCTCAATATTCTTCAAAGTCAGAAAGACAACAGGGTATTTGTTCATGTGCTTTTCAACGATATCCGTTTGCTTCATTATCCCAAGCCCGTCAAACAATGCCTTGCTATCCACGTTTATATCGAAAAAAGACTCAAGCATGCTCATGTTCATCGTCTTCCCAAACCGGCGCGGGCGGGTTATGAGGGTTGCCTTCCCCTTGTTTTCGAGCAATTCCTTGATGAACAGTGTTTTGTCGATATAGAAATAATCCCCTTCGATTAATTCCTCAAAAGACTCAGCTCCAGTATAGATTCGCTTATTCACGATATGAACCCTCACTTTTTACGTGGAATATGAATGTGTCTAAATTATACCATAGGGCGGCCTTTGGCCGCAAGGAGTCATCGAAAGCTGGGGTGTTGTTGAAGGTTTTAGAAGGTTTTGACCGGATAGTTTTCAAGGGGATGCTGAACAGTTGTCCTACACGGCGGGATTATTGATATTCCAACACAGCCAAGGTATCCTGAATAAGTACTACAAGGACTGGGTTCAAGAGAAAACAGCGCCGATATTGCATACTTAATGTCCGCCTCCTCAAAATCAATACGCTTAAACAAAGAAATATTATCTTGTATTCAGGCGTAAGCGTGGTATGATAGGCATAAGCTGAGAGGATTGCTGTAGGTAGTATGTAGGTTGGTTGATACAATATGATTGAAACTGTTCGAAAAGAAGAAATAAGCAAAAACTACCTTAATGCGGTCTGTGCTATTAAGGGGATTTCTATGGAACCTCAAGAGCATGATGATGATGGTCTTGATGTGATTTTGAAAAAAATCATTACCTTTAGTAATGGAACTCGATTTAACGCCTTAATGAGTGTGCAACTAAAATCTACATCGTCGGACTATACTGAATACGCTGATCACTATTCTTACCCACTGAAAAAAAAAGAATTATGATGACTTGCTCAGGCCGGCAACCGTTAAGTCTTTCTTGTTTTTGCTGATACTACCTGAAAATGAAAATGATTGGCTTGCACAAAGCATTGAGCAACTCATCATTAGGAAATGTATGTTTTGGATCGATTTGGAAGGATTGCCAAACCGGGAGAATACATCAAGTGTAGCAGTGCAAATACCGAAAGCTAATGTTGTTACTCCCGAAGCGTTGAATTCTATACTTGAAGGAATCGCGGAGGAGGTTGTGCTATGATTTATTCCGTAGATTTTAAGGAACTGGCAGAGAAGATAAGTCATATCGATATGAAAAAGTATCTGCATGACCTCGGGTGGGTCGAGATTCAAACAAAGCGAAAATGGGTTGAGGTATTCCAACTTGAAGATAAAGACAACTTCTTCCAAATTGATTTACCTGTTTCGCGAGATTTACGTGATTATCGAGATGCTATGTACCGTTGTGTAGAGTGTATTGCGCAATCAACAAAAAAAAGTATCGAACAGGTTATATTGGAGTTACTCAATCCATTGTCTGACATTGTACGCCTTAGGATCAAGGATCCAGAACTTGAGATGGGGAGCATATATGTAGAGGATACTATAAGGCTTTATGATAATGCAAAGAAACTACTGATGGCAACAGCTATGGATGTCGTGCGTCCGCAATTATACCATATTGGTCGGCCAGAGCAAAATATTGTAGATTTTGTCAATAGTTGCAGGTTTGGGCAAACAGAGATTGGCAGTTACGTAATCTCAATAGTATGCCCAATTTCAACAATAAGCAGAAATAATGTTGTACAGCTTTCTCTGTTCTCAGAGAAACAGGATTGTGCATATTCATTAACCAGAAAAGTGGTAAATAAACTCATTGAATCTATAAGAACAGTAAGAGAGTCAATAAACAACAGCGCATTTGAAGAGTATATCCTTCGAAATGCTGAGTCAGAAAAATGCATAAGCGCAAACTTCTTGGATGCGTTAAGTGAAATTAGCATTTACAGGAGTGGTTGTGAGCTTGACATTTCAGCAAAATATGCGCCTACCATACAAGATAATACATTGCCTGAAGCTGTCGTCAGGATTAGTCACGATTACTATAAGCCGATAAATACCGTTGCCAGGAAGATCAAGAGTTCTCAGTTAAGTGAAACTGCATACTTCGGTCGAATCAAAGGTTTAGATGCTCCGCCTGACCCTACAAATCGAAAAAGCGGAAAAATCACATTGGTTTTTATTGATGAGTACGACAAAAAGGCCACGGCAACTGTTATCTTGTCAATAGAGGATTACAATGCTGCTATTGAAGCCCATCGTGAAGGGAAAATGGTAAAGATTGTTGGAACACTATCTGGGCAGATGCACAAGAAAATTGAATGCACTTATTTCGAAGTTCTGGAATAATATAGACCTGAATGATCAA
>WRNV01000200.1 GCA_009776445.1 Oscillospiraceae bacterium
GTGACGGGGTCGCAGCTGTACGTCGGAAGCAGCGCGAACGTCGCAAGCGACGCGGCCATAACCGATGCCGCGGGCGCCAATGTGACTTCGAACTACGACATCACATATTCACCAGGCACGCTGGTAGTGACATACAACGCATTCACAATAACCATATTTGCAGCCAGCGACAACAAGACATACGACGGCACGGCGCTGACGAAAGATGGGTACACGACGACGGCATTGCCGGCCGGTGTGGTGCGCGTCGACGCGGTCGTGCAGGGGAGCCAGACCGGCGTGGGCTCGTCGTCGAACGTGGTGGAGAGCTACAAGCTATACGACGCTGACGGCATCGACGTGACGGCGTACTTCGCGCCGGCGGTTAGGATGCCGGGCACCCTGGCTGTGGCGGCGAGGCCGTTGACGATAACTGCGGCGAGCGCCACAAAGGGCTACGACGGGACGGCCTTGGTGGATGGCGGTTACGAAATCACTAATGGGACGCTTGCGGAAGGGCAAACGCTCGACAGCGCGACGGTGACGGGGTCGCAGCTGTACGTCGGAAGCAGCGCGAACGTCGCAAGCGACGCGGCCATAACCGATGCCGCGGGCGCCAATGTGACTTCGAACTACGACATAAGCTACGTTGACGGGGTACTGGAAGTGACCGGCAGCGGAGCGGGAGCCATCACGATCACCGCAGACAGCGACAGCAAAACATACGATGGCACGGCGCTGACGAAAGACGGGTTTACCACATCGGATCTGCCGGCCGGAGTGACGGACGTGACGGCAGTCGTGCAGGGGAGCCAGACCGGCGTTGGCTCGTCGGCGAACGTGGTGGAGAGCTACAAGCTATACGACGCTGACGGCATCGACGTGACCGCGTACTTCGCGCCGGCGGTAAAGATACCGGGCACCCTAGCTGTGGCGGCGAGGCTGTTGACGATAACTGCGGCGAGCGCCACAAAGGGCTACGACGGGACGGCCTTGGTGGATGGCGGTTACGAGATCACTGGTGGGACGCTTGCGGAAGGACAAACGCTCGATGATGTAGCAGTGGCAGGGTCAATAATTAATCCTGGCATAGTACCGAACATTGCGAGTAATGCAATTATTTTAGACAGTGAATACACAAATGTGACTGCTAATTATTTAATCACTTATGAAAATGGAGAGCTTAGGATCACCACTAGCGCAGCGGAGATTTCCATCACAGTCCATGACAACGAGAAGATATACGATGGCGAGGCGCTGACGCCGGTTGGCTCGCATGTAGAAGGGCTGCCGGGTGGATACACGCTGACAGTGGGCGGATATACGGGGTCTATCGTGAACGTAAGCGAGAGCGCGGAGGGTCTGGGCGGAATCAACGGATACACGATCATCCGCGATGCCGATGGGCTTGATGTGACTGCATTCTTTGAAGACGCATTGGTGAAAAACGGCGCGCTCGTAATCACGCCAAAAGCGGCGACGATCACGGTCAATGATAGCAGCAAGTGGGTTGGCCAGGCTGACCCGGCCTTTGACGGTAGCGTTGAGGGTCTGATTGGTGAAGACAGCATTGGAGAAGTCATATACCATCGCACAAACGATGATGTCAATGCTGCAGGGATTTACACAGGCGTCTTGTCGGCAAACTATGAAGAGAACGGCAACTACATAGTGACGATTGTTCCCGGTAGCTTCGAAATCAGAAGGCCGGCGCCCTACACCAGGCCTCCAGTCGATCCTCCGCAAACGGAAACTGTTGTTGATATTCCAACTATAACCCCGCCTTTGGATGATATGCCACAGATTGTGCCACCGCAGGAGCCTGAGATAATAGTCAATGTCGAGCCTCCGGAAGTTCCGCTTAGTGATATTCCCATGGTGGAAGTTCCGCTCGCCGACATTCCGGATGTGGATGAACCGATCGTCAACCTACCGCAGACCGGAGTCGCAACAGGGTCGTTCTGGATGGTCGGGCTTGGCCTGTCGGCGATAGGATTTGGTATTATCATTGGGGCAAGGCGCAAAGAGGAAGATGAAGTGAAATAGTGGCACAGTTATTCCAGCGGATAATGGATGAAGGCGCGTGATTGCCATGCGACAACTCGCCACTCATGGTAAATGGTTCGTAAATTGTATAAAAAGTTTTTGATGTTTGTACGTCAGTTGTGATACCTTTTCTATAACAGCTAAATTACAGAGAAGCAGCCTGAACCTATTGCAGAACAATGGGTTCAGGCTGAGGTATTTAAACTAGAGTTGTTGTAAATCAGAAAATTCTTCTTTTCGAGGAATTCACGTATAACAAGATCCAAAACCGACAAGCCGGAGTATATTGCAACAGTCCGCGCAGCCCCTTCAAGTAGCGGTGTTTGCTGTTTTTGGGCTAATCACCCGATACGAATTTTCGTAAATGAGGGCAATGTGAATAAGTCTATCTGCATATCATCAAGAGTCGGATTTAACTCGGGCAGCTTTATACCATTAAGAGGTACAGTTGCACCAAACTTCGAAAAGACATCAATAAATTGCGATGGGTTTTTACCATAGTATATAGTGCAACACGACATTGGAGCTCCTTTGTTATCATCAGTGCCGCCAATTATGAATTTTAATCGTGTATCGTACAAAAAGCATATCGAACTTGCGACTGGATATACATATTTTTTCCAATGAGATGTATTAGTAGCAACAGGAACTAACGCTATTATCTCATTATTGTATTTTTGATGTGAATGAGCAATTTTTTGGAACCAATCGCGTATTGTAGTGCCGCGCTCTTTATCATTTCCATAAGGTGGATTAACATATACAGTGGGATAGTCCCATTCCTCGAATAAACCATTCTTTTCCGGAAGCAAAAACGCTGTCTTTGCGTTAACTATCGAATATATGCTTGAACATGGGTCTAAATCAATTTTTCCACCCCATACTCGTTTTACAGCGGCAACATACTTTTCGGGCGTACACCAATCCTTATTTTCAGTTATTGACTGTCGTCCAGCAGACATCATCTATACCTCCAGTACAAGCAAATCAGAAAGCATTGCCTTTAGTGTCCGAATACCCCTCTCGTTTGGCGCAATTACATTGAACCATGATTCTATGATGTTCAGGTTATCAGAAAAGTATTTCGTTAAAGCAATATCTGCATCAATATCTATATTAGTTTTTGTGAATCTATTTATTTTCTTTCCTTCTTCATAACTTCTTTCAAAGGCGGTTTTGACAGCCTTGAATGTGTTTTCACTATTCATTGTGTCTTGAATAAATGCTGCAAGACCTTCGTCAGTTAAGAATACCAACCAATCGTATGACTGAGCTAATACTTTCATTTCCTTATTCTGATTTCCTGATGTGAACCAATTACCATGGTTGCTGATGATTCCAACCGTTAGAATGAAATTGGATAATATTTCTCGATCTCGTTCAATAATCGCACTTTCAATTAGAGAGTAGTAATCATCATAGAAAGCAAATTCTCCGTTGCGCTCTATTGCTCCGCCAATCTTCCCATCGCTGCGCCTAACTCTCTGTATTGATGAAACAGCTCTTGCAACATATGACCCTTGTTTGGCCTTTTCTATCGTTTGCGGACCCTTTTTGTTACCTTCTTCAACACCTACACGCTTGCATTCAAACATGGCAAACGGAGTGTTTGTCAATTCATAAAGCAATATGTTGCTTCTATCAGTTGAAAAATACGCATTTGCAAAAGTATTATCAGAATATGCAAAAGTACAAGCATTTTTCATTATGCCATCTTTAATAAGATATCTTGAAGTAGTCGATTTAGTGAAGCCAAACGGAAGGAAGCCTTTTGAATTATTATATATCCATGTCGAAGTTATCGACGCAGTTCGAGGTGCAGGGATTGTTCCCAGTCGTCTGTTCCGATGAAAAGTTAATTCAACATTATGAACAATGTCCTGATTGGCGTATTCAGGCAAAGGTTTTTCTATTGCCACTTCATATTCGTGGCCCCAAGCTTTGACGAGGTAGAATCCTATTATCTCTATTATTGTCCCTAATGCTCTACCCGCAGCTTTTTTTGGCGATTTCACATGAGCAAAAACGTTATCAGATAGAAGCTTCTGCATATTATCAATAGATGGATAAGACATTTAACATCTCCCACGCTTCCTCATAGTCCGCATTCAAGAAATATTTAACAACATTTTACCATGAAACGATATCGACTTCAATAGAAACATCAACAGAAACATCAACAGAATAATTTCTGTTAATTCCCAAAGTAAGTTCCATAGTGGACGCGAAAGTGGAATTTAATCTGGAACGACAGGAGCGGTGGAGCTAAGTCCGGGAAATCCTGATAAATTAT
>WRNV01000201.1 GCA_009776445.1 Oscillospiraceae bacterium
GATGTGGAAGCCGCAGTGCCGCCGCGCCCTTCGGCCGCTTGTGGCAGCTCAGGCCTTGGTGCGCCCGATCCGCCACTTCGCCACGCCACTGGGCGTTATGTGACATTCCCACTAGTGCGGTGCGTGTTATTGACAATGCTTTGAAAGAATCCTAGATTTATCAAAAGTAGATTATTTATATTTAGAAACATACGATAAAGCCAATGTTAATCTACGTTGCTTGCGGCAATAGGTAGGCATGAGCTATAGTTAAGCCTAAAAGGGGGCGTTATGAATGTTTGCAGAAAACCTTAAAACGCTTAGAAAGAAAAGAGGGCTTTCTCAAGAAGAACTTGCTATTCGGCTCAATGTGGTTCGCCAGACGGTTTCCAAGTGGGAAAAAGGATTGTCCGTCCCAGATGCTGATATATTGATTCGGATAGCTGATACTTTTGAAGTATCAGTTAGCGCACTGTTAGGGGCCAGAATAGAAACTGAGACTGAAATAAACGCAGTTGCAGAACAACTGTCCAGAATCAACGAGCAGCTTGCCATCAAGAATCGTCGCGCAAGACGCATTTGGAAAACGGTCGTTATTATTTTCTGCACAATAATTGTTTTAACCATTGGCTTTATAATTTTAAATGTCTACACATTTAAAAATGTTGTTGAATCTGTACAGCCACAGTTACCAATACCAGTTGAAGGAAAACTGACTACAACGAATGAATCGTTAGGTTAAGTGGAGCAATAAAGCTAATCAAACGCACCATTCGGTATAATATAAGCATAAACGGAATTATCTATGTCCTCATGAACAACTTTATTCTCTCGAATTATGTGCCTTCAGATATTATTTTCCCTAGGTACTGGTTGCTGAAATCCACTTTTAGCTCTATCCACATCGGCAAATGATCTGACATTTCAAATGTGCGCCAGTTAGTCAGATAATAATTTTCAATCTGCTTCTCCGTTTTTTCAATCAAGTATTTTTCATCGAAATACTCACGGTAGTGGCAAAGGTCTTGCGGTGTGTAAAGCGTTTCAGTAAAGTCAAACACCCCGGCGCGTTGGTTTCCTTCAGAAAAAACCGTCATATTGGGTTCGATTTTAAGCCTAAAGGCAATCTGATCGTAATGCTTTGTTTTTCCTAGATCAGAAGGGTGTTCCTTAATAGCATCAGGAATATAGAATCCATACTTCTCCAGAGCTTTGATGGTGGCGTCAGTGGTATTGAAAATATTGAAGTCACCCAGCAATATATAGTTTTCATCTTCCTTATTGGCGCGTTTTTTAAGGAAATCAGCAATTGTCGAGATCTCCTCGACTCGGCGCGGGTTGTCTTTTGAGGAGCTTCCATAGTAAATGTGTACCGTTGTCAGAATAAACCGGAACCATCCGGCTTGAAACGCAACACAGAACGGTGTTCGTGCGAACTGCGTTTTTTTATCAATCAGTTTACTATCAGGCAAGACAATTTCACCTGCCATTTTACGGAAAAAGACTTTGCATTTATCGTATATAAATGCCATACGTTCGCTACCACCAGCCGTACCCTCCGTACTGTCTGTCACAATGTAATCCCAGCCCGGCCCCAATAAAGCGACGAGCTTTTGTAGTCCGGCTGGATCAGAAGCAACCTCTTGTACAGCGACNAAATCAAANCGGCTAATAATCTCTGCTATATAGTGGAGACTTTCNTTACGCCGGTTGTCACCAAACGCACGGATNTTCCAAGTGGCAAGCAAGAGTGTGTCTGTGGCGGTTTTTGATGGAAGCTGTCTGTCAAGTTGTGTCCGCAGAGCCAGAAGTTTTTCGACTATGCGCCTTTTTTCTATATCATCCCTTATCCTCTTAATAGACGTATATGCTGGCATATCTCTTTCCCTCCCTATTGTAAATAAAGTTCATTTTACATTCATTTTCGAAATGCATTATAGTCAACTCATCTTATAATTAACATTCTACTTCAATTTGAACTTTTCGCGAATGCTATTTTGCTGATCACGTTTGCGAAGCGCGTTAACGGCATTGTCAAGTGTCCGTGCCAATTGATATCCTTGTTCAGAAAGTGGTTTCAGTTCTTTGGCCATTTCATAGCTCTTTATGGAAAACAAAGCGTGAGTAAGGCCATTACGTTTATCGCGCCAATAATCAATGCCATCCAAACATGTAAGGAACTCAGGGCTGTTTATCGCTTTTCTATTCAATAGTATTTTCAATTCCTTTTGATACTCGTCATTCGACGGGGTGTTTTGAGCCCATGTCGTCACTTTTTTGATAGTTGTGGTTTTTCCGTACAGCGTACCGAAGTCGAAGTTTGCCTTTTCCCCAAGTTTTAGAACACCTCGGATAGACTGCTGGATACTCTTATCTCCAACGGCTTTCTTTCTGTCTTCAGTGACAAAACCGATGTAGTATAAAAAAGCTGAAGTACGGTCTTCGAACATTGAGTATAAAATCCATAGAGCCTCGAAGAAAAAACCCTGCTGGTTAGCCTTTTTATATCGGGCTATTAGGACTTTGAATGCATCATACTTATCCGCGTTGCCTTGTACAGTTTTGTTCGTCGTTGTTGATTCTGTGCCCATTATTTTACGCCCCCTTTGTAGATTATATTGATCCACAAATGTGCTTGCATTTGGTCAATCAATAATGTACCAATGATTAAGGAAATCATCTTCATATGCTTTCGCGAATCATGACTATAAATCCAGCACTGGTATCCGTGCAATTTTATCATAGAATATGTAAAAATCCAACTATTTTTTTGGAGAATAAAGATGTAATTTAAGGACGACACAATAAGCATCGGTATTGAAACAATCGTGTATTTAAGCGTGTTAACCGCCGCCAGTTGAAAGGTGGGGTTTGATATCAATTCTTTATAATTGTAGAAAGAAGTCTTTTTGGGCAGAATTATCTTTCATTTTATGGTATAGTCTGTGGAAAATGAAGAGGCCCACGCAAACTTGGCAGCCTTTGGTCTTGAGAAATTCTACAGACGATGGAACCGCTGCTTGACCACGATGCCGAAGATTTATCTGGGCGAGAATATAGTGTAGGCAATATGGAAATCTACAAAAACCCAAACTGCAAAAAGGTAAGGGGTAGCCATATCCTGGAAGTNACCTGCGCCTACTGCAAATGCTTCATTGCCAACTACCAGAAGGTTGGCGAGAGCGGCTTTGTGAAGATGTACAATGAGCGNATCATCGANGGCTCCATCGACTTCTCGCAATACCACGGCGCTATATACTGCCCAAATTGCGGCGAGCGGATCGCCACGCGGTACGTCACAAAGATGGACAGAAAAGAAGCGTACCGTTTCATGCCGTCAGCATTTAATAAGCGGAAGGTACAGCCTTGATGGAGAGCAAACATGCAGATTTTAGTTGACGCCGACGCCTGCCCGGTAGGGCAGATTATCGTCAGGCTGGCGAAAGAGAGGAATATCCCCGTCACCATGCTCATCGACACGTCGCACGAATTAAGCGACGGCTACAGCACGGTGATAACCGTAGACAAGCAGGCAGACAGCGTTGACTACGCGCTGATGGGTCTACTTACCAATGAGGATATTGTCGTCACGCAAGACTTCGGATTGGCGGCTATGGTAATCGGTAAAGGCGCGAAAGCCGTCAATCAAAATGGTTTGGTCTTTACTGACAAGAATATGGACAGACTTTTGTTGGAGCGCCACATCGGGCAGAAGGTGCGCAGGGGCGGAGGCAGGACAAAGGGGCCGGCAAAGCGCAGCAAAGACGACGACGCCCGCTTTGAAGCAGCTTTTCAGCAACTATTGCAGGATACGCGTTAACGGTTGGAGAAATAGAATGACATTGCAATATATCCCCATAACTAAGAGGTGGAGTTTTGTGAGTAAATATGTTTCTGTTGCTACAATAGTAATAATGTTTGGCTGTCAATCCTGTTACGGCTACGAAAAGAACTCAACCGTATCTTCATCGGCAACTACTTGAAACGTTTCCTAAAAATGGCGAATGATGCTGATATCTACCAAAATCACCGGATTCGTCTACAAAAATGCTAAGTTCCTTCACGATAATACCACCAAATAAAAAATGGCGGAGTAACTCCCCGCCGTGGTGGGACCCGATCCTTTCGGCCAGCCCCGGTCAATGACATAAGTCATCGCCTGATAAAACGATTATAGTACGTCAACATGATTATGTCAATATGAAATTTTGTGCTTATTATCACATCCTGAACCACAGTTACTGTTCATGGGCAACAGAGCATTGCGGTGTCGGCATCGGTCGACATCCTGCCCCATCGACACTTGAAGAAACCCTAGGCTTTCACTCCCCGCCCTCC
>WRNV01000202.1 GCA_009776445.1 Oscillospiraceae bacterium
GGTCAGGGCAAGTACAGGGCGCTTGTCTATCCGGCGCTGCTCGCTGCGGATGAAACAGTTCAGAGCGTAGTCATTAAGTTCGCGAATCAGACGCTAAACGCTACGCAGGGCGCCGACTTCAGGGGAGCTACCGACAGCGCCAACCCGAAATACTGGTACGCCGACCTCGACATAACGGCGGATGCCGTCGCCGATGGGAGATACACCATATCCGTAGCTGTAACGCTGTCAAACGGGCGCGTACTCACCGAAAGCCATTCTGTGAAGGTCAAAAACCAGCCCGCTCCGGCAAAGGATCCGTATGTCGTCGACGATTTCGATTCCTATGACCCGACTGACGACAACCGCTCCGACCTTGAGCGTGTGTGGTTCCGCGACAGCGGCTGTATGGTCGGGTTGCGCTTGCGCGAAGCTGGGAAGGGCGACGCTGCGGGCTTCGGTGTCGGCAATGTGCTCAGGCTGAAATACGACACGTGCCGCAAAGGATCGTCGAGTACCGGCACTATAACTCCGCATACAAATAATATTTACTGGTCGGGTTTCTACAGAACCTACTCTCCGGCGGTCAACTGGTCGGCGGTCAAAAAGCTCAGCGTGGTAGTCCAGTCCGACGGAAAGCCACATAATCTTGCTTTCATGATCACCTCAGGGACAAGGGTGTATCAGGCGTACGCGAGCGATTCAGAGATTCCTTACGACAGGTCCCTCACGACGCCGCAGACGCTACAGATCGACATCTCGAAATTCAGGCTCATGAACGCAAGCGGGTTCGGCGTGTCGGTCCCGACTACCGATCTGGCTTCCATCAGCCGCTTCAGCGTCAGGATGGAAAGCGACCCAGGCGACAATTTCGCAGGACTCAACGCAAGCGAGTTTTACCTGTTCGACAATATCCGCTGGATTACAGAATTACCAAGCGCTGATTAGCGCGCGGCACAGTAAAATCCACAGTCCAGGCGGCGCTAAAAAATCGGCGCCGCCTGGTCGTGTTGGGAGGCATTCATTCTATCTAGTTATTCTATATTCATTCAAAAACTTTGCGGTAGTAATCGAGGTCCAGTATCCTTGCAGACGCTGTGAATTTCGCGTCTACCTCGTTTGCGATGAGCTGGCTGTAATTCTCGTCTACTTCGACGCCCGGATTTGGTACGAACCCATCCTCCTTTGTATAGCGCCCCATATCGGTTATATAGCTGCGGTCCTTGAATATGACGAGAGGAGGGCTGTCGCTGAGGATATCCCGGCCCATCAACAGGCGCGAATCGTACTCCAGCCCCATCAGGTTTGATATCGTCGGCAAGATATCGAGGCTCGACGCCGGTTTGTCGACGGTTATTGGCGTCATGCCATCAACGTAAATGATCAGATTGTTCTTGTACATTTCAAAATTTTCTTCGACCTTATGCCCCAAAAACTCGCTTATGCCGTCAAAATTGTCTTTCAGGAGGCCGTAGGGGTGGTGGTCGGCGCTGAGTACAATCACTGTTTTGTCCGCGATACCTGCTTCTCTAAGCCGTTCAAGCATGTATGCCAAAGCCTTGTCAAGCTCGATATTGCAGGCTATATAAGCTTTGCACGGATCAGAATACGGCAAGTCGGCGACGGCGCCCTTGTTGCGCATGGCCATGGCGTTTCCAATGAAATTATATTCGAGATGCCCGCTGACCGTCATGTAATAGGCGTGGAAAGGCTCGTTTCCGATGTATTCGTCCATTGTCGCTTCCATCATTTCCAGGTCGCTGTTAGGCCAGACGTTCTCCGGAAGCACAAGCCCGTTACCGACGCCTTTGTAGTCATATCCCATGTTCGGATGCGAGTAGTCGCGATGGTAATACGTGTAGGTGTGGTCGTGATAGGCGTTAGTTTGGTAGCCCAGTTTTCTGAGTTGGTTACCCATTGCGAATGGAAGATAGTTGTCGCGCGATCTGTAAAAACTCCATACGCCGGATTTTGGCAACAACCCTAGGCACGCCACGTACTCGCCATCGGTAGTGCTCACGCCCCATTCGGAAGTGTAAAAATCGGTAAAATGGAAGCCCTCGTTTACGAGCTTATATATTGTCGGGGTCAAATCTGGATCGACCGCGAACGATGAGAAACCTTCGCCTGTCATCATTATCAGGTTATACCCCTTGAATATTCCGGTGTATTCGTTTTGTCTGGTAGGCTTAATATACGCGAAGTATTCGTGCATATTGACTACGGCGCTGTTCTTTTCGTTCGCAACAAGATCGACGAAATCTATATCCATCACGTTATAGCCGTATTCGACCGGGGCAGGCGGAGTGGGCGAAGGCGACGGCAACGGCATCGAAAACTCCAGTCCCGGCCCGGAAATGGAGCTACCATGGCTGCGTGGGATCGAGTCCGCCAGGTTTCCAGGACCTTCGGTAAACGTGTCGGGAGCGTTCCAATCGGGGACGCTGTCAAGCGGCACCCCCACGCCGCCCAAAGGCCCGGACATATCATCTTTTACGAATAGTTTGATCATATCGACCTGCATCGTTGATAGCAGCCCAAGGCGGTTTATTGAGTCTTCATAGCTTTGCTGCCCTAAATAAACCGAATACGCGGCGTCCGGATCCTTTGCCAGTGGGATGAACGCGACAAGTAATGCGATATAGGCTACCCCCGCCACCGCGAGCTTTATCAGTCTGCGTCGCTTGAGCAGGTAAATCTCCATCCGTGAAAGTTTCTTTAGCTTTTTGTTCATCGACACAACGGTGGTCTTGCGCACAAACAGATTGTACGCTGGGATTGGGGCTACGCACAACAATAAATATATGATCCGCGCCCACGCCGTTTTAAGTATGACCTCCCAAAACTGTACGATCTGCCCGGCGTTTGACAGGGACTCGGGATTATAGAACGTCCCAAATACGCCGAAGTAAATAATTTGTGAAATATAAAAAGCCATGGCAATGCTAAGCGCGATATTGCTGGAAATGACGCGCTTTTTCTTTGAGATGAACGACATCGCGTAACAAAAAAGCGTTACAAGTATGGTGTTGCAAAAAACCGAGAATAAAAATCCCAGAAAATCGAACCGCCCTCCGGCAGAAAGGCGTAGCAACAGCTCATACATGGCGAAAACCATGATGAAAAAGATATAGTACCCAAGTATGCGCCATATGTTCCGGACAAACGTTATGAAAGGCCCTCTCGAAACTGGAGGGATCGATTCCAATTTACCACTATCTTGCGTATTGTCTTCCATTTCCGATTCCCCCAGGCAGGGCGCCAAGATCCGATACCTAGGCGTGACTGTCGCGACAAACTCGGCACTATTATGCCTATCGGAAATATTAACATAATCTATTAACAAAAATCAAGCATTTCTTTTATATGTGGGTGTAAGTCTCGACATCTTGTGTTGGTGTTCAGCGGGTATCCAAAAACTCGCAATGGTTACAGGCTCCGCACACAAGTTTTGGCCATTATTACTAGTTTTCACCACTGTACCAGTGCGTTGCCTGTAACCAACCTGTGTTTTTTGATGCCCGCTGAACAGTCTCGACATCTTGTGTTACTGTTCAGAGTCAGCCGAAAACTGCGGATTTTATACTGATAATTAAACCGCGTCTTCACCATCAATCGTTTTACTGGAGGCCGTTTTTGAGCGCATATCATCTTCCGACAATCCAAACGTCTCTGGTGAAATATCGCCTTTCGGTTCAATATGTATCATAATATCAAAGACATTCTCAATCTGTCTCTTTATGTTGGCTTCAACTAAAGTGGCAATTTGATGAGCTTCCAGAACGGTACTATTTGGATTTACATCTATATCAAACTCAATATCCCAAAACGTTGAAATGCGGCGAACGCGAGCATGGTGCGGATTAGACGCGCCGCTTACCGCGTCTACGGCGTCGATAATAGCGCGATACGGCGTCGCGTCATTGTTGCCGTCCATTAGTTCAAGGTTGACTTCTGTAAAAATTCCAAAAGCAGTCTTAATGATCCAAAGTCCGACCAATATCGCGAATATTGAGTCAACATGCCCTGACCCAGTAATGCTTGAGACAATAAACCCAATGAGAACGCCAACTGATATTACTACATCGCTGAGCATATTCTTCGCGTTGGCTTTTAATAATGATGAATCAGCTTTTTTCCCTAACATGTATTGACTTAATGCAAGCAGCGCTTTTCCAACAATGGATATTATTATAACTTCAATAGAGAGTGCCGACGGAACGACAGTATGAACATCATTTATTAGGTCCGACACGACGTTAATGATGAGTTGCGTTCCAGCGAAAAATATGACAAATGACAAAAAAGC
>WRNV01000203.1 GCA_009776445.1 Oscillospiraceae bacterium
GTGTCCTCGATTTTCTGACCGTCCGATAAATCTTCCGTCAAAAGATAATCACAACCACCATCCAATGCTGACACAATAATCAGGCTGTCATAGTAGGAGTAACCGTATTTTTCTCGTATATCAAGCGCAAACTGAATATTAGATTCATCTATCGATAAAATCTCACAGGTTCTACATATTTCCTCTACCGCTTGCTTTACAGCCGAAACTTGAAAATTCAATTTCCGTATGCATACATTACAAAACTCATTTAGAACCTGTGTACTCACTACGCGGTCATATTGATTCATTGCCGCAATGACCGCCTGCTGTTTTTCAGGTTCTTGTTGCGAATACAAGTAGACAAACATATTTGTATCAATAAATGCCTTAACGCCGCTCATTTGCTTCCTCCCGGTTAAATTTAAACCCCCTCGTGTCAATTTGGAGCGCGGTAAAATCATTTACTGAGAGTGCGCCCGCTTTAGTTTTGGGATTATCGATATTTTCAACCGGCAAAACGGTTAAGACTTTCACTTTCGCACCGGAACGGATTTTGCCCCTATATTTATCAGGGATTGAGATTATATTATCGTTTACGATTGTTTCAAATTGTATGGTACGCATTGTGACAACCTCCTCAACGCAAACAGTACTACAAAAACACTTCGAACTATTATTCTTATAATATTTCAAATTATACTACAAAATTTAGCTAAATCAATAAATAATTGCTTTGTGAAAAACCGGGATGGCGTAATGTTACGATTCGGGCCTGAAAAAACCTGTATCCATGCGTCTTTCGGTGAGCAGTTTGCGTGGTGCGCGGCTGTTTGTATTGCCTCGCACCCCCAATCGTAATTCATACGGCATAGGCATGATATATAATAGGTGGACACGCATTTACTCAAAAAAGTTTTGGATTTTAGGACTTGGGATTTTGCTCCTTTTCGTTTCGCCTTTATGGAAATACATAGTTGCAAAAACGAATTTATATAAATAGCATAGAAGTCCCCGATTGGGAGAACATCCCGGACTTCGACATCGACATAGAAACGCGCAAAGGAGTGGCGCTCCGCTACTCGGCATAAAAAGACGCGAGTGTTCTTACAGAATACTCAAATCCTATAAGAACACTCGCACTGGTCGGAGTGGCGGGACTTGAACCCGCGGCCTCATGGTCCCGAACCATGCGCGATACCAAACTTCGCCACACCCCGTCATTATTCGTGAGATGTATTCTAAAACACTTTTGCATATATTGCAAGAACTTTTTGCTTCCTTACATCGCCACGGCTTTTTTAGCAGCATTTTTCCTGATGAATAGCTTTTTTAGCTCAATCACGAAAAAGGGAGACGACGCCAAGCCGAGTATGACAAGCCAATGATTCAGGCTTGCCGGGACACAATGAAAAACACCCTGGACACCTGGAATAAGAGCGGAGACGGCGATTAGCGAAAATGACAGCAATATACCGCCGAAAAGAAGCTTGTTAGACGTAAATCCGATGGTAAATAATGATTTACTAAAGCTTCTGACGTTGAAGATGTTGACGACCGAAGCGTAAGCGAGGATTACATATGCCATCGTTCTGCCGAGTTCGTGGGAAGGGATAAAGTCAGGATGAAGTTGAACAAACGCGCCTACATAATACCCTAACATTGAAGCAGCGGTAAAAACCACCGCCGAAACCACAACCCTTGACCTAAGGCCGAAAGCGAAAATGCTTTCATGTTTTCCTATTGGCTTGCGTTTCATTGCGTCATTGTCAAGATTTTCCCGGCACATGCATAAATCAGGGATCCCGTCGGCAATGACATTGATAAACAACAATTGTATAGCGGCAAATGGCATTGCTCTCCAAAGTACAAAACCTAAAATCATTACCGCGATTTCGGCAATATTGCTCGGTATCAGAGAAATGAGAACCTTACGAATATTGTCATAAACCCGCCTGCCTTCAGATACTGCCGTAACGATGGACGCAAAGTTATCGTCGGTTAGGATCATGTCGCCGGCGTTCTTTGAAACATCAGTACCCGAACCCATAGCAACGCCTACATCCGCCGCCTTGAGCGCGGGAGCGTCGTTTACGCCGTCGCCCGTCATGGCGACTACTTCACCGCGAGACTGCCATGCCTGTACGATATTGATTTTATCTTCCGGGCTGACTCTCGCGTATACCGAATAATCCTCAATGCTTTTTACTAAATCGTCCTGCGACATCCGCGATAGTTCCGCGCCTTGGATTGTTTTTTCGCCCTCGGACAAAATACCGATGTCGCGGGCAATTGCGGACGCTGTGGCGGCGTGGTCGCCTGTGATCATTACAGCGCGGATACCAGCTTCCTTAGCGATTCGCGCCGCAGCTTTGCTTTCGGGACGCGGCGGATCGATCATTCCAACAAAGCCAGCGAATGTCAGACCGTGCTCCAGTTCATTAGCGTCAAGAACATCAGGCAGTTTATCGTAATATTTATACGCGACCGCCAAAACCCGCAGCGCGTTCCCGGCGAATTCGTCGTGGACGCGTTTTGCTGTATCCATACATACTGTAGTCGCCTCGACAGGTATTCTATCAAAGGCGCCCTTGGTAATTGAGATGTAGTGTTCCACGTCTTCCAGATCATCTGTTTTATGCACAGTCGTCATCAGTTTCCGGTCAGAATCGAAAGGTATCTCAAAGACCCTTGGAAATATGGCTTCCAAGCTTTCCTTTTCAATATGTTTGTCCTTCAATAAGCGGACTATGGCTGTCTCGGTGGGGTCGCCCATCTCTTTTTCCGCCCCGTCGATCACGCTGATGACCGCGTTACTGGCAAGCCCCATCATCTCCATTAGACGCGTTTGGTCATGGTTGAAGCTGTCCGCCGAGTCGACCGGTTCTTGCCCAACCGCCCAAACTTTTTGGATAGTCATACGGTTTTGAGTCAGAGTTCCTGTCTTGTCAGAGCATATGACTGACGCGCTACCCAAGGTTTCAATAGCGGGAATTTTTCGCAAAATGGCATTTTTCTTCGCCATAGTCGTAACGCCATAGGCTAAAGTTATCGTAACAACGATAGGCAAGCTTTCTGGAATCGCTGCGACCGCTAAAGCAACTGAGTACAAAAGCCTCTGAGCAAACTCGACTGTCACTCCTTGGGCGTTTGTCAGAAAAGTTTGCAAAACGAAAAGAACGGCGCCTGATAGAAGGGCAAGTATGCAGATGTTCTTTGCGAGTACATCCATTTTGCGCTGTAAGGGGGTTCTTTCTTTTACGGTCGCGTTTAGCAATCCGGCGATTTTGCCCACTTGAGTTGTCATTCCTGTTTCAACCACAATGGCCTTGGCTTTACCGTTTGTGATGAGACAACTAGAAAAAAGCATATTGAGGCGATCACCGAGGGGTGCGCCATCGTCAATAGCCGCTTCCGCGTCTTTTTCCGCAGGGACGCTTTCCCCGGTTAATAGGGCTTCGTCAACCTTTAGGCCTACGCTTTCTATAAGTCGGGCGTCAGCAGGGATCATGTCGCCGGCTTCCAACATCAAAATATCTCCCGGGGCCAACTGATCCGTGCTGATAGTACGCCTTGACCCGTCTCGGATGACCACCGTCATCTGCGCGGTCATACGTTTTAGGGCATCCAAGGCTTTTTCCGCGCCCATTTCCTGTCTTACGGCAAGAGTAACGTTCACGATGACAATCGCGAATATAACAATCGCGTCGGTGAAACCCTTATCGTTGCCTTCGCCCCATATTGCCGAATACAGTGCGACTATGCCCGCAGCCAACAAAATCAACACTGTAAAATCCTTCATATGATGGAAGAATTTTTGTAGCGCTGTTTCCTTCTTCTCTTCCTCAAGGATGTTCAATCCCTTTTTTCTCAGGATGTTATTCGCCGTTTCATCCGTCAATCCAATGTCCGGATCCGATTGCAGCGCTTTATAGATATCCGACAACTTTTCAGAAGCGTGGTTCATTTTTTTCTCCCTTACGGCGCTCAAACGCGCTCCGATAATGCGGATTCAAACTAAAACTTCTAATATTCACATTCTTGTCAAAACTTTTGGTGATATTATAATCCATGCTTCAAAATTTGTCATGCTATAGTTTGCGATTTGGTGAGAAATCATTTTACTGTCCTGGGTATGCACTTGACGCCAACTGACCCAAACCCATTTCAGACAACTAAGCGATAAGGGGGTATCGACTTCGCTTCGACTGCGTACAGCGTTCGTCTCACTGTCGTCATTGCGGGCTTGACCCGCAATCTAAGTCCC
>WRNV01000204.1 GCA_009776445.1 Oscillospiraceae bacterium
GGCTACATGGACAAAAAGTGGTACCGCGAGGCGCTGTACCTGCTCGCAATGGCCGACTACCTATGCCGCGAAAACGATTTGCCGCCGCATGAGGATTTCGATGAACTGCGTCGCTTGAGGCTGAGCGAGATAGTATACCCTGCGGGCGTTTTGATACTGAGCGCCGCACTAAAAAGCGATAAGCCTAAAGAGAAAAGCATTCAGGAAGCGATACCGGAGTTTATGAGGCACAACATCGTGGAAAGCGAGGTGCGGAATGTCGCCTGATATAGAACCAATAACCCGCAGCAACCTCAACGAGTACCTCAAAGACCTCGCCAAAGAGTTCCGAAAGTTAAACGGCACGAAAACGCCCGCTGAGATCATCTTGATTGGCGGCGCGGCTGTGCTTGCGAATTACAGCTTCCGTGACCTGACATACGATGTGGACGCGATAATCATCGCATCCTCCGTTATGAAAGACGCGATAAACCGCGTCGGTGACAAACACGGGCTGCCGTACGGCTGGCTGAACGCGGACTTCAAGCGTACTGCCTCATATTCAGACAGGCTGGTAGAAATTTCCGTATACTACAGGACATTCTCAAACATAGTGACCATTCGCATGGTTGCCGCCGAATACCTGCTGGCGATGAAACTTATGAGCGGGCGTCAATACAAAAACGACTTGTCTGATATAGTCGGCATCCTATGGGAACACCAGAAATCCGGAAAACCCATATCCCGCGAATCGGTGGAAAAGGCAATAGAATCGCTTTATGGCAAGGGTGCGGCAATGCCTGAAACGTCCATGCAGCTATTCGATGCCGTGTTCGCGTCGGGCGATTACGAAGCACTGTATCGCATTACGCGCGAGAGCGAGCTTGAATCTAAGGAACTGCTGTTGGAGTTTGAGCAAAAATACCCGAACAAGCTGAACGGCGAGAATATCGATAGCATTATCAATGCATGGCAGATCAAACGCCACGAGGAGCAGAAGGATACAATGCTTGCCAAACTCGCAGAAAAAAAACGTGTCGTGGAAAAAAACAACCAATCCCCGGACACTATCGCGGGGCATGACAATAACGGGCAGGAGCCAAGCTAGATTTGAAAGATTTAAACATCCTATTCCAATGAAAATAGATCAAGCCCGCACCAAAAATATTTCTAGCGTGGGCTTGACTTATTTAGTCGATAACCTATGAGCTGAGAAAACTCACATGCGAGAATGCTTTATCTTGCTATGTGAGCAGCAACCAGACACTATGTTGCAAAGTTATTGCTGTGTCCGTTTCCATTATGCTCAGGATTAATCTTGGAATAGCACTGGAGTATTAATACTATACATCTGGTAGGGATTGCTTACGTTTTTTACGCCAACGCCACCCGCACATAATCGTCAACTTCCTCAAGTATACCAAGGTCACCTGTAAGATGAAATGGCTCATAAGCATCTGCAACGAATAACAATAAATCCGTCTTTCGATCAAGATTGAGAAAGTCACCAATTGACAATCCGTGAGCCTTACAATAAAGATTCGCAATGCGGATTTGCATATATAGAATATGGTTGAGTTTTTCAAATGGCATAAATTGGCCCTCCTAAACTTTCTCCCATTCTGCCCAGTTGCCTTGTTCTTCGACTTGGAGCATATCTAATATGCTTTCAGCACTTTCAAAGCAAAGGCGGGACTGCGGATCTTGAAGCAGCTCGTAAGTTTTTGTCTCCATAATTATACGCAAAGCTTCTGTCGGTGATAAGTCTTTTTCTTTCGCATATCGTGAAACTACAATCGTAGCAACTATATCAGCACAGTATTGCGCTTTATCCGGTTCAACACTCATTGGAATTTCTCCTTTCGGATTAGCGTCAGGCAGTCAATCGCTTGTTGCGTTGCGAAGAAGTATTGCAAAGGCAGTTTGTACGGTAATGTAGGGCGCGACCTCTTTTATCATGCGTAGTATCAAGCATATAGTACATCTTATAAATGAAACAATCAAGACATTACTTTCCATTTTGTGTTTACTTTCCATTTTACCGTGGCATATACACAATTAACACCAAATACGAACTTTTTGGCGATGGCAGCTTGTCTGCAGACTTTCAGTCTTTTTCTTTTATGAGGAAATCGTTATTGATGACTTTAAATGACAGTTTGTCGTTTCCAATGCGCCCATTTTTGTGCTGATGTAGCAGGATTCATCTCAAGTGATTTTAAAGCTGAGTAATACGCATTCCGCAACCGCTCCGCAGCCGGAACACTTACATTAGCCAGAAATCGCGCATGATTTGCCATCTTTGATTTGGCGGCAATGTCAACACTTACCGAATATTTAGCCTTCGGCATGGCTTACTTCCTCGGCTATGGCTTCATCAATATCTGCAATACAGTCTTCTATTGTGTAAAACCGGCTGCCTGCCTTTCTACGCGCGATTGCCTCGCGTATGGTCAAATCCGAATCGATGCGCCGCTTTACTTCAAAAGGGATTCCGCCTGCTTCCATGGCTGCGATTAAGAATATACGAACTGCCGTTGACGTATCCAGCCCCAAAGAAGAAAAGAGTAAGTCCGCCGAATCCTTGAGCTGGTCATCAACTCTAACTTGAATAGTTTTTGCCATTACATAACCTCATTTCGTTGATAATACACTACCATTATAATGCATTAGTAATGATATAGCAACAATAACTGTTCGATAATATCATCATTTATTGACCGATTCTTTATGGTGGCGATTCGCGGTATCGTAGTAACTGACGCAAAACCTGGAAGTTTGTTCTTTTTTTCATACGATTGAAATGAATTCGCCTAACGTATATCAAGTCATCAGCGAAACCAAGCTGGCCAGCAAGCGTGAAGGCCTCGGGCAGTTCGATCATTTGCAATTCTCCTCGCCATTAGAGTTTTCTTTTTTATCGGTATCAGTTTTTCCTTAGCCGCTTGATGGTCTTATAAGTCGATATTTTGCTTCTTGTCTCTNATAAAATCAAAAAGGACTAAGCCTGTGTCCAAACGGATTACCAGACTTGGCCGCTTTATCAAAATTACATTTCTGCAAAAAACTGTTCACAATGCTTGCCTTTTCACTAGAATTTTTACTTACCATAACAGGTATTGTTGGAAAAATCAACAACAATTCCAAATTATGGAAGATTCTATTGATTTTTATAATCGACCATGATAGACTACGTTATCTCGAACGGAGATACCCCCGAAAGGAAGAGCCATGTTACATCAAGCGATGAAAACCACCACTACCATGACGAGTTAGCATTTGTAGTCAGCAGATCTGCCGATGACAATTGTTAGCTCTTAAAGTCGTTGGTGGTGAGTGATGATATATTTATTACACCTTACCGACGACATATCGGTAAGGTGTTTTTTTACGCGCCCGGTACGGGCGCTGAGAAAGGAGATGATCGCCCTGATCACATATGTGTGTTCGCATTGCCCGGATGGGCTGATGACCGTGTATACGAGGAGAAAACACAGTGCTTAAAAACTGGTATACCGACTATGGTTTCAGGCATACCGGAACGAAGAAGTACGAACACTTGTCGTTTACAAGCGGATATTTAATAATGGAGGTAAGATAATGGGACTAAGAGTTGGAGTATTGGGCGTGGGCCCTGTAGGAGAACATATTGTCAAAGTATTGAGCGAACGCAAGTTCCCTATTGACGGTGGTGTAACAATTATGGCGACAAGTGAGCGTGATGAAATAATCAATGGCAATCCTGTCGCTGTCAAAAAGGTGGACGCGGATATATTCAAGCAGCTTGACCTTGTGTTCTTCGCTGGAAAAGAGGGCGCGAAAGGCGCGAGTATGGAATGGGCGGAAATCGCGGTCAAAAGCGGTTGCGTCGTAATTGACAATGGCGGTGATTTTCGTATGTATCCGAACATCCCGCTCGTCATACCGGAAATCAACATGGATGCGGTAACAAAAGATACAAAGCACATCTGTAACCCGAACTGCTCAACGATTCAGATGGCAGTCACGCTATATCCTTTACATAAAGCTGCCAGGCTTCGGCGCGTCGTCGTCTCTACATACCAATCAGTCAGCGGTCATAGTGGAGCCGGGATGGATCGGCTAAACACGGAACTGAAACAAGCGCTATCAGGCGAGGTAGTCCATACAGACCCATCAATCTTTGCGCGTCAAATCGCATACAACTGTATTCCGCACATTGATAGCTTTGAGAAGAACGGATATAC
>WRNV01000205.1 GCA_009776445.1 Oscillospiraceae bacterium
TGCAAAAGTCAAGCACTTTTTTCTCTAGTTCGGAAGGGTAATTTTTCCGTAGTGCGGAAGGCAGTTTTTTCTCAGCCTCGGAAGGGACTTTTTTCTATGGTTCAGTAGGCAGAATTTTTCTGAAGCCGGAAGGCAGTTTTTTCTGTATATACGCGCCAGCGGCGCGATTGGTAAGTAAGGAAATCGATATTCCTACTTGAAAGAGTCGCCTACAAGGTCAAATATCGCCGTCTCTCCGAAAGCGGAGCCCGTACTTAATTTTCAGCTCAATTTCTGGACTAGAGTTCTCCAATCATGTATATTCCAGTCTGTGAGATCCACTTACACAGGNAAATAGTCCTGTCTCCACGAACAGTGTTCCTTGCGAAATTATTATCGCCCGGCTGGCAAACATCTAATCGAATAATTCCAACGTGCGTAGGGCTAGCTATGCCATAAGCAATCAGACAAACGACAAACCAGCAAATTAGCATATAACCCAAAAATCATGTCAAACACAAGTACAAGTTTTCTGGGACGGCGGGGGGTTCGGGGGGAACGCCCGTATACTTTGGATTAACGATAAAGTAAGGCGGCGGCTTTTGCGGTACAATGAGCAGCGCGTAGGCTAAAAAAGATTGAACAAGTCAAGCTTCCAGTCTACGGCGCAACACCCGCACCGCAAAAGTGAAGATCTGTCAAGAAGCCACTTTAGTGGCAAGGTGGAGATTTTTTCTCTGCCGCAGGCGTTTAGAGAAAAAATACTACCTGGTTCTTGACAGGTCTTCAAGCCGACTGGCGCAAATGAGAAGAACCTTGCCGATCAATGGCGAAGAGCAATCCTGCCGATCATGTAGATTATTTCGGGAAAAGATAAACCAACTCGCCCTTATACAATGCTTCAGGCGCCGCCTGAAGTTACCTTTCAAAAAAGCTTGCATGCCGTTATGTTTCGCCGGCGGTGTTATCGGGCCTAGTCTAGGCGGGGCGCAGNAGGCGCACCGGGCTGGCTCAGGGGAGACTTGGCCCGATAACACCGCCGCCATAACACCTTGCACACCACAGCACTTGACCTTAGCTCTTGACCTTAAAAACCTTTGCAAATCAAAGAATATCTTCTGTCAAGGGTATAAGTGTGGAAATTTTCACCCTTTGGCTGCTTTCGTAAACCGTAAACGCAGAGATCGGCTATGCCGCCCATTATGTTCCGGCTGACAACGCCCTGATACTATCTAAATATCAATTACACTGCAAATGCCTATTATACGCATAGCGTGGTTGGATGTAATCCTAACTTTGGTATGGGTCGCTCAAAATAGTACCACAGATCAGAATGCCTCTTCGAGACAGGCAATCGCTTCCGCAAATTGTTCACAAGCATGGTCAGCAGTTTCATATCTCTGCGTGAATTGTTCAGGAATGGCGTCACGGTACTCGGTTTCCGAGTTCAGCACATTATTCAACAAGCCGATCACCTCAATCACGATTTTTTTACGCAATTGCCGAGTGAGCGTTTTTGGTTTAATCTCTCTGGTTGGCTGGCAGATTCTCATAAAGCGCCGGATTGCCGATGTCATGCTAATGCCTTCGTTCGCGCATTTTGCTTTGAAGGCGGACACGATGCCGGATTCAATTGTNAACTTAACTTGAGTCGTTGTACTCGCCATAATTCATACCGCAGCCCTTTCAAGAGCGTTTGCTCCAATAAAAAGCTCCGGGTATTTTAGCCGGTAAGATTCCCCTTTGAGCGAAAAGCAACGGGCATGGTGCAGTATCCTATCCATCATTGCCGTCGTAAGCACAGGGTCACCCATCATCTCAACCCATTCAGGTATATCTTTGTTTGTCGTAAAGATAATTGACCGTTTCTCGTAAGCATCGCTGACGAAGCAGAAAAACCGGTTAGCCTGTTCCCTNGTAATTGTGGCATAGCCGATTTCGTCAAGGATGACGAGCTGGGCTTTCTTGATGTTTTTCAGCCTGAAGCCTGCACTGCGCTCGTAATCAGCCTTCGTCAGGATATCGAAAAAGTTTCCTACCTTTTCGAAGCATACCGTATAGCCCTCATTGATCGCATGCAGCCCNAATCCCAGCGCTATCATAGTCTTGCCAAGCCCCGGCGGCCCGGCAAGGATTATGTTTCCGCAGGCGTCAAGCCATGACAAATCTTTAAGTTGTTTGATTTGCCCAAGTGTGATGCCTGATTCAAGCTCCGCAGGGTCAAATTCATCAATGGTACACACAGAAGGCGGGAAATGTGCAAGCGCATAGTTCCGGTGTCGCCGACGCTCATTTCTGCCCTGGACCTCCGTTTCCAGTACTGACAAGAGAAACTGTCGGTATGGCTGCTCTTCCCTTTCAGCCGCTTCCAAAAGGGCCGGAAGGTATTTGGATGTGTGCTTCAAACCAAATGTCTCCAGCATCGCGCAAAGACGCTCCAACTGTATTTTACCGCTTGCTTTGCTCATTGCTCACCACACCTTTCCAGGAACGCCCGCTGATACATCTCCAGCTTGGCGTGCTGCACTTCGTCAATAGGCGTGGTAGAAATGAGCATTTGAGACGCATTTGCCCGGTCATAGACGGCCTTGAATTGCGAAAACTGATATCGAAAATGCTGGCAGCACTCCGCCATCACAGCGGCGACAATATCCCTTGGCGGGTTTTCAGTCTCAAGAAATGCTTCAACGGCCGAAAGCTGCTTGAATAAGTGACGTGGATTCTCTTTTTTAAACCCATTAATGAAATGTTGGAAGTCATAACAATTCCATCGTGTCCGCAATCGCTCACAGACTGGGAGCCAGTCTGTATTTTCTTCTTTCAAATGTTCAGGCAGCCTATTTATTGATCCTTTGCATGGGTTGATGTTATGTGTGCATTCATAAACGAGGTCTGNCCCATATATATGCAGCTTATCTCGGATTGCTTTGTAGTAAATTGTTTTGAAGCAGAACTTGCGCGGTATAGAATATTTTGATGACTTGTACTGNATGTACTGTATGGAACTGACTTCGACCTCTACGAAGCTGGATATTGTTGTGTCATATACCGACGGAATCAGTGGCCTAAGCGCCTTTTGTTCAATCTCCGTGAAAACTTCTTTAGGTACGCGGTATGTTGTTTGATGTATCCGTTTATTCTTCCTCTCAACCCAACCAGGCAGCGACCGCCACACATCATCTATACAAAGTATTCTCCTTGCGCTAAAGAAGTTTTTCTTCACAAATCCCACTACATTTTCGATCGGGCCCTTCGATTCGGGATCGTGTTTATTGCAGACCCAGAGCTTTAATTCCTGTTCCTTGATAAATGCCTTGAATACGCGGGTTTCGATAATCTCGCCAAGGTACTCTGACGAAATGAACACGCTATCCTGATCAATGACAAGCTCGCTTGGACGACCGCCAAGTTTGCAGAACCCGTGATAGATATCGCGGCAAGCTTCTTCCGCGTTGTATTTATGGTCTTGGGCAAATACACAGAATACCCGGCTATACCGTAATAGCATGCATATGAAGTGTANCACCAACCCATCTTTGATCCGCAACTCCCCGAAATCGATCAGCAGTTGCTGGCCCGGCGGAGTGTCAAATACGTAGTCGTAAATACGCCCGTTTTTTTCAGCGATCTCTACCTGTCCNCTTGCGATAAGGTATTTGATATACGTCCTTAGTGTCCGCTCACTCCCGGGCAAATCCTCATATTCATCATTTTCGATGAATCGCTCCATCATAACGTCATAAACCGAGCTACTGTAGCATTTCCCCNGGTTGTTTATTAATATTGCTATAATGTAACTCTTCCANGGCTCTACATCAAAAACCTTGTCCTTAGACAGGTTCGAGCCAAGATCTTCCGGGATAACGTCCATATTGTAATACTTGCGGATTGTCGGTCGTGATGGCGCCTTTCCCGGATTTTTCTCATAGTATTCGATTATTTCATTGATCGAATACCCCTTCGTCTTCATGTCAATTATTTCTTGTACCATTTTCCTCCTCAGCATCGTAGCCCTCCTTCATATATTTGAATAACTCAATTATATATGAGGATAGCCTGTATTTACCTGTTGTTCGAAGAAAAAACTGCTTTCCGACTTTGAGAAAAAAGTCCCTTCCGTGTTGTGAAAAATTCTCCCTTCCGTACTACGAAAAAAACTCCCTTCCGTACATCAGAAAAAACTGCCTTCCGAACTACGGTAAAAACATCCTACCATGCACA
>WRNV01000206.1 GCA_009776445.1 Oscillospiraceae bacterium
GGCTCTGCGATACCATCGTCGGACTAACCAGCGAAACCGTTCGTAGCATCATGGGCAGAGATTGGATTTTGTCTGTTGGTTAATGGGAGAGTAGTATTATACACCAAACAGTGGCTCGTCAAGTCCTTTCGCGATACCCGAAAACAGGCCGGAATCTACGGAAACGGCGAAACCCCTCCAAGACTATACGATTTCAGGCATACGTTTGCAACACATAGGCTGTATCAATGGATGCGCGAAGGAAAGGATGTCACAGCGNTACTGCCTTACTTGAGGGCTTACATGGGGCATATGGAATTTTCGGACACTTACTACTATATTCACCTTGTACCAGGCTTGTTGGAATCCATGTCAGGCAAAAAATATACGTTGTTCAACCGTCTGCTGCCGGAGGTAGGTTCCGATGAATGAGTTTTTCAAGGCGATCCGTAAATATCTGACCGAATATCTTCCCAACCAACGCTGTTGCAGCAACAGCACTATAAATTCTTACCGTCATGCGCTGAATTTGCTGGTAACTTATCTTACCACCGAACGCCACCTTAAGATAACCCAAATCAATTTTGACATATTCAATCGTCCGCTCATTTTGGGCTACCTGGATTGGTTGGAGCATGAACGTGATTGTAGTGCAGCTACACGCAACCAAAGGTTGGCGGCGTTGCGTTCCTTTTTTCGCTATGCAGGGATGTTGGATTGTGCGCAAATTTCTCTCAGCCTAGACATGGCCGACGTGCCGCGCAAAAAAGAGGCGGGCAGGCTTGTTGAATTCTTGTCAGAACCGGCACTGGAGGCATTGCTGAAACAACCAAATATCCGTAATCACACAGGCATTCGCAATCAATTTTTTATGATCCTGATGTATGACACAGCGGCTCGATGCGGAGAACTGCTAGATATGCGGGTACGTGACTTGAAGATCCATACCCAATACCCTCTGGCGTATTTGAAAGGCAAAGGCGATAAGGCTCGAACCGTGCCGTTGCTTCCCAAAACTGTAGAACATTGCAACCGCTTCTTGCAATTATTTCACAACAATTCACAATGCAGCAATGACTACCTGTTCTTCACACAAATACACAATGCCCGTCATCCTATGTCCCCTGACACAGTTGCAGCTTTTATGAAACAATATGGCAGGACGGCGCATCTTGTTTGCCCCGAATGCCCGGAGCATATTCACCCGCATATGCTCCGGCACACCCGCGCGATGCATCTATACCGTGAAGGGATACCCATGGTTTTGCTTTCCGAGTACCTGGGTCACGTCAGCGTCGAAACCACCAAGGTATACGCTTTTGCTGATACGGAAATGAAGCGGGCGGCAATTCAAAAGGCCGAGGGCAATCAAAGTTCCTTCATAGAACCGATTTGGAAGGACAATGAGGATATGATCCTGAAACTATCCGGGTTGCGGCAATAGCATTTTGAAGTTTTAATTTTTCTTTGTAAATGGCGCAGTATAGGTCTGTACGATTTGATTACCGTTCAGCTTCAACTGATTCAGGAGCTTTTCCACCTCGTTTATCTTCCCGGCCACATCATTTTGGATTATTGCTTCTGCAAATCTCTTAACCGCTGTACTAAAGTTACTGAGCAACGTGGGTGTCATAATTCGGATATCATCACTTGGAGAAGCCGCTGAACTGAACTCGTTGCTGTTGTGAATCATTATCGGGTAATGTATCAGGGAGCCATCTATATAGTGATTTTTGAACCACTGTATCGAGCCGAGAAGCTGGTTGCAATCGTGTTTTGATATAGCTTCGGTTGTGGTCCGACTTTTGCACTCTATGATGGCGTACTCCGAATTGCCGAGCGCAAACAGATTGTCCGGCGCAACGCCACCGTATTCTTCTTCTGGACGGGAAGAGCATATCCCGATGATGGAAGCGGTGTCTTTCAGGGCTTGCTCAAAACGGTTTGCAGGATTGTCCGAAAATATCAGGCTGTTCAGTATCGAGCAAACTCGAAGCGTGTAATCGTTTCCCCTTAAGCCGTTGTCGGTCATATATTTTATAGCATATGCAGCTTGTCCATTGGGAGAGCATTGCAGCTTTTCAAATTGAATCCCTCTTATCGGTTTCAGAACCAGTGGATTTAGATTCCTTGCGGACAGGAGCAATTCCTGTGCTTGCGCAGGATTTGAAAAGTTCTTGTATTCAGCCATATATTGCATAAGGAGCCCTTTTGCCTTTGGATCATCTGTTTTGTTTTTCTCAGCCTCAATGATTGAAAACGCTTCATCGTACCGCTCAAGGCACTCACGCTCGAAAGCATTCCTCATGGCTACTACTAACGAATCCACATCCGCCATTTTTGCGTACTCCACAGCAGCCAGAATAGATTTGCTCGCTGTAACCCATTCAGGATTACGTTCCATTGTGTATTTTGCGAGCGAGAATACTTCGTTAACATCAGGCTTTTTACTTGTTTCCATAAGTTGTTCCCACAGCTGCCGCGAAAGGTTAAGTTGCTCATATGTTGCAGAGCCAAAAAACTGGTCGCCGTGTTGATTGACGATGGCGTCCGCCAGTTTATCTCCCATAAAAACTACCACGCAGTAGTCATTGTTAGAACGAACACCACGTCCCATACCCTGCTCAATCTTTTGAATCTGCTCTCGGCAGATCCGCTTATCATTCGGATTCATTCCTTGGATCGCAATATCGTACTCACTGCGCATTATCGGCAACCCATCAAGCACAAGAATTCGACAGGATTCATCCGGCAAATCAATACCGTCATATTTGTTGACCAGAATCGTTAGTCCAACAAGTGTATCTCCCTTTAATTTTGCAACGCCACTTTCAATATTCTTATCACGTGAAGATAGTATTTGTTGAGGTTGTGCATCAGCCCAGAAAGACAATCTATCAAAGGAAGGCACGATGACCACGACATTGAATCTTTTGGCTACACTAACAAGAATTTGTTTGACATGTTCATCTGTTATCCTTGAATTTAAGTGTTTAGGGAACAAAATGAGCCGCTCCCCGATGTCGTTTGCTTTCTCAGGGGTAATAATGTTTGATATATCTGTCGGTTTTAACCCAATGGCTGAAACAAAAACACTATCGTCGGCAAGCGTAGCACTCATAAAAATTCGCCTGTTCGCCTGTTCAAAACTTGAAATCTTACTAATCGGAATTCCTTTTAGAGTCAACTCAATTCCACGTGCCGATACAACACAGTTGCAGGTTTTCCAGTTATCGCGGAGCAACGGCAAATTAAATAGTACAAAGGGTTCCTTGGCATGCTCTGGCATGGTTATCAAGTTGTAAGCATTCACGCATTCTGCTTGCCATACCCAAAAAGGTACTAAGTAGCTAAATCGAGGATCGCGCTTTTCCATGATATCAATAAAGGATTGACTATCTGCAACCTCTCGGTGCTGCGAAAACAGTGATACAATTTGTGTGTAGAGGGGATGGTTTGGCTCAATAGAAATCGTGTGTTGTTGCTCAATAGTATCTAAGCAAGCATGAACGTCATCGACTATTATACTTCCAATCTGGACATTTCCGCTTTGCCGCAGTCCAAAGACACTCTTTCCGTTGACCAGCTTGTGAATGTTAGCAACGAGTATAGCTTTCCCTGTCTTGAAATGATAGTCATCCTCTCCCCTATCAATGCGATTGCCGTTCATATCAAACGTGTCACACGCAACATGGATTCCGAGTTTTTTAGCTTCCGAGCAGACCTGCTGAACGAGGTAATTGTCTGGTACGATATAAACCGCCGGTCCCTTGCCTTCATTGAGACAACTTTGCAGAATCGTCAAACCCACAACAGTTTTACCGCTGCCCGTATTCATCTTAATTATGACGTTCTTTTCGTCCCGCTTTGCAAACCACTGTTTCCAGACTTCCGTCTGAACATCGCGTGGGTAGCCGTAACTCTTATCTTTAGCGGGTAGAGCCATAAAAATATCACGAGGTTCAAGCGAGGCCTGGCTCGTAGATGGTGTTAGCCTCGAAAAGTTAATTGGCAAAAATATCCCTCCATATCTTCAAAGTGTTCATGTTTTAAGCTATTCCCTGTTTGTTTATTTTAACACACTTTTCTTCAAAACGCAAGCTGCTATCCTTCATAAGTTCAATTCATTATTCCGATAAATAGCGTTGTGAGTAAATGTTTTGCCTGCTATTTATTTGAACTTCGGAATTAAAAAATCTTCGGGGTAATG
>WRNV01000207.1 GCA_009776445.1 Oscillospiraceae bacterium
ATGTCAAATATACTCAAATGTGACCTATATAGATTCAGCAGAGCCAAGTTGTTTTATGGTCTTGCGGTATTTGCCGCCATTGCTGCTTTTGCGCTTACAATAGCTATTTCGCAAAACATACGCATCGGCATTTCCGTTTTCGGGGAGTTGACTGCTTTTCGTGGGATAGATGATATAGTTCGTGTTGGTATGCAGTTTAACAAAAGTTTAGGCGTTATCATCGCCATTGCGCTTTCGGTTTTTATCGGACAGGAATATCAGTGGAAAACGTGGCAGCATAAATGGGTTACGAACAAAAGCCGTGCAGGAATATATGTTTCAAAAGTTTTCTTTTCTTGCGTTGGTTCAGCATTGGTCTTTTTAATTTATCAAATGACTGTGTTATTATGCGGCGGCCAAATCCGGACTATGCTGACGGGAGAGTATGTGACATTGATGATAAGCGGCGTGTTCATATATGCCGCCTTGGGAGCCGTAATTTGCATGTTTTCCATGCTCATAAGAAGCGGCACCGCATCGGTAATTGTCTGTTTATGCTATGTGCTATTTATCGAAACCATCATATCCGTGACGAGCGGTATCGGCAACATCTCCGCAGTCGCCGGGCGATTTGTTGGATTTGCCGTCAGACATTCTGTTTTTGGCATGTCAACAATTGTCTCCGATGTAAGCTTTGCGCCGGAATATGCGCTGACCATTGCACTAAATTCACTTGTCATTATAGCAGGTACTACTCTATTTGGATTAGCAGTTTTCCGCAGATATGAATTGTAGTGGTAAAAAACGATTGGGGAAAGAATGGACTTAACAAATGGCTTTTGTTATACTGAGGCTGGGTAGTTTTCTTTACCACGCTTGCGATTCTGTCGTTGGCGCAGGGATATTTTATATACTATTGGAGAGTGTAAAGATGGAAATAAGTGTTGAGGTTAATATCAGTTACCCGGAAAAAGAAGTAAAAAAAGCTGTATCTTATTACATATTGAAAATCAAAGATATGCGCGTTTATGCTTTCATTGCATACCCTATAATAAGCCTCTTAATTATTCTTTCACTGTGGTACAGCATTCATAACAAGCCTTTTTTGGTACTTCCAATTATTTTTTCATTTGGTTTGTTCATTATCCACAATCTGTATTATTCAAGACCTATACAAGTATATACAGCGTATTACAGAAAACGAAAAGGTGGAACATACAAATTTTATGATAATCATATTTGTAGTACGAATGATGAAATCCAAAGCACAATATCATGGTCAGTCTATAAAAAGGCGTATGAAACACCATCTGCATTCTTATTGATAGATGATAATAGATTCATCCATATTTTTCCGAAAATCTGCTTCGATAGTGTTATCGATATTGATAATCTTCGTGATTTACTCTGCATGAAAATGGGTATGTAGGCAGGTAAGCACTAAGCTCGTGGTGGGTAGTAAGCATTACTGACATTTTTCATCAATACGACACATCCAGATTAACGAGATTAATTGACATAGCAGCGTGACAATACAAATTATAATTATGGCAGTCAGATAAATTGATTGCCTACATTTTTTTGAGTATTTGAAAAAAATCTCAAACGATAAATAACTTTTCACGATTTTTGTCGTCTATATAGGTGAAGGCGCTTTTATCCGAAGGAGAGGAGGACAACGAATTGACGGATGCGGAAATCATCGACTTATTCTGGAACAGAGAGCAAGACGCGATAACCCAAACCTCGAAGCAATACGGCAACTATTGTTTCGCCATCGCCAACGGGATTTTGGATAACCGCGAAGATTCCGAGGAGTGTGTCAGCGACACTTGGCATCGGGCGTGGGGAGCCATGCCTCCGCAGCGTCCGAATAAGTTGTCCCTGTTTCTCGGGAAGATTACGCGGCATCTTGCGTTCGACAAATACAAGATGAGAAAAGCTCAAAAACGCGGCGGCTCCGAGTTCTCTCTTGTGTTGGACGAATTGGACGAGTGCATCCCTTCACCGAACACCACCCCGCAGGCAATAATAGAAGCCGAGGAACTGGAGCGGATTATCAACCAATTTCTTCACGGTCTGCCTGAGCGCGATTGCAGTATTTTCTTGCTTCGCTACTGGCACAACAAACCGCTTGCGGAGATCGCTTCGCGCCTCGGGGCGAAGGAAAACAACGTCAAAGCAAGCCTGTTCAGAACACGGCAAAAACTCAAAGCACATCTTGAAAAGGAGGGCGTGACTTTATGAAAAATGAAAAGTTATACGCGGCTATCGGAGCCGCTGATGATGAACTGCTTATCCGCTGCGAAGCGGAGGTAAAAAAGCCCAAATTCACATGGGTAAAATTCGGTAGCCTTGCCGCATGTGCGGCGGCGGTTTTGATATTCTGCATATGGGCGATACCTGGACTAATAAGCACCCAGAACAACCCAATCGAAAACACGCCAAACAATCCATCCATGAATGCCTCGTACAACCCAACCGAAAACACACCAAACGATCCAGCCGTGAATAGCTCGCACAACCCAACCGAAAGCATTCCATTCGACCCAAATAACACAGCCATAGTCGGTCTGCCTGCACTGGACTTCAGCCTCGCAGACCTGCACAACTCCAGCGGCATCGAAGAAGACCGCATGATTCGCTTGAGGACAACAGATTTCTTCTCGAACGGTGCGCCGGATACGATTGTATTTGTCCGGGTTCTTGATATAGAAGAATGGACATATAAAGACATGGATGCTGTTTATACCTCAGAAAGACAGACATCGAACGTGCAAGTCATATCGACAGTGTGGAGCGGCGTTGAAGTACCCGAAGCCATATCCGTCATGCAATGGAAATACGGTGGATGCTGCTTAGATGAGGAGACTAATTTGCTTCGTGTTGGCGGCGTGTATATGTTGCCGCTGCGGTATTGGGAGGGGGACGATGTATGGATCATCGACGGCGAACTCGATGTGCTGTTTGAAGTGGACGACCAAGGCCGCATCTGGTCACATTCAGCATTCGAGGAATTTAGACGTTACGACGGGAAAGACTGGAGCGTTCTCGTGGATTCAATTAACGTTATTACATCAGACGTGGACTTCCCTGCCGCAATTACCTTGTTCGGCAGAATCGCAAACGATTGGGGCAGATTGACGGAAGTTACGATTATGTCTGTTACCCATTCCGTCAGCGAATATGGCTACGACCAGATCGAATATGGTATGAGGGTAAACGACGTCCTTTCCGTCGCAGGCACCACTTGGTCTTCATGGCAACCGGGAACAGGCGATGAGATAATTGTGATTTCGCACGATAGCACGGCATATTTAGAACAAGGCGGGCGTTATTTAATGCACCTCGATCCATCCGAGGGAGGCCCATTTATCGAAGCAGCGAGAGTTGCGAGAGTAAACGCCGACGGCACGATAACGGCTATCCCATTGTCAAATCAGGACAACTGGCAAAGAAGCGTATTCTCGGAGTTTGACGGGTACACAGTAGCGCAAATGCAGGAACAAGCGCAGCGCGCGAAAGCATGGCATGAGCGATTTGCAAATTAAGTTGTAATTAAAGCTTTTCGACGCTGGACGCCAAACGTCCGTATAGCGTGTGTGCGGTCTTGGTTATAAGCAATATTTCTGCGGCAGCAGAAACAAACGAACAGCAAAAATCGCGCAGTAGGAGTACTGCAAACATTGGTCACCGCCCTTGGGTCGGGGTTTGGAATCTGGAGCGCAATCAATCTTTTAGAAGGGTACGGCAATGTCAATCCCGGCGTGAGTGGGCAGTGTCGATAAGGAAGCAACTAGGAACCATCAAAAATAATGAATAAGGCCGCCGATAGATGGGATAAAAAAGCGGAGATGTGATTCAAAAATACATCCCCGCTCGTTTTAATGCGCATTCCATGTCTTTACTTCACAATCACAAATAACCGCCATATTGTCATTATACTCTGCTCTCTTGTGTATGGGCTTTTGGGAGAGAATGTGTTGGCTCCGACTCCACCCATGATTTCAGTAACCTGCATTTGTCCCACCGCTTCAAGAGCATATGTTGCAATGCTGTCATTGTCATTAAAGGTTGACGCTTGTTGTGGCAGAGGTTTTTCCATCGCGTTAGCAAGCCTGGATAGCATTGTCGCGGCCTGTTCACGAGTCAGATTTGCTTGCGGGCTAAACGTCGTAGCTGTTGTTCCAGTAGTTACTTTG
>WRNV01000208.1 GCA_009776445.1 Oscillospiraceae bacterium
GGAAACGATAAGCAATGTCCGTTCCTTAACGCGCCACGCGCTTTTTTTGGCGGCATTCTTATCGCGGATTGTTAAAATAACCGCAAAAATGCTGACGATGGCTATGTAGGCTGCTGCATAAATACTCACAACTTCCTCCTAATGCGGGCTTTGCCCACAACCCAAAGTGCGGCGCCAGAGGAGCTATACTCCAAACAATTCATACGTGTCAACGTCTTGCATGACGCGCCCTGTGACCTTACCGGCGTTTTTCAGCATGCTTTTCATTTTCTCATCAACGGATTTTTTCAGCAATTCCGCAAAATCAATATCCCTGAGCTGGAAAAACAATGTCGGGTCGCTGTCGAAGCGGACTCCGACTCCGTACAAGGTAGCCGCTACGTGTTTGCACATGGAAGCCCAATCGGGACAGGAACAGTCGAAGTGAATCTCTTTTGGCGATGGGAAAAGGCCGTCTCCCCTGTTTGTAAACAGTTCCATTAGCTCTTGCGGGAACTTACCCAACACAAGGTCC
Source organism: Oscillospiraceae bacterium (assembly GCA_009776445.1). Classification (GTDB taxonomy): domain Bacteria; phylum Bacillota; class Clostridia; order Oscillospirales; family Oscillospiraceae; genus WRMH01. Next base: position 515 of record WRNV01000208.1, read on the forward strand.
TCAAGATTCCCTATTTTGCGGCTGCACTTTTTCACAACTGCATCCCATTTCGATTTTGACAGAGGGTCGATCTTGATAACTATTTCATATGGCTTTGCCCTGGTACCCTGCACCAACGATTGCACCTGTCCTGGCGAAATGGACAAATCAAGTACGTACCCGCCCCTAACATATGACTTTCCACGACCGATACGGTTTGAATAATCCGCATACCCTTCAAGATTTTTGTTCCANGCCTGAGCCCACCANGTGTTAGCTAATTTCCCTTCGATAATTACCGGTTGGATATTCGGNTTCTTTTTACGTAGCTTTTCTATNTGTTTAATTGGGTCTTGCGGCTTCTTTTTCGGTTTGTAGCTGTAATAATAATCCCACATACTTATGCCCCCAACGNAAACAAATCCATGAGCTCTTTGCTGCTCATTTCAGTGATCCAGTTCTCACCGCTTTTTGCGATCAGNTCGCTAGACAGTTTAAGTTTGTCCTCAATCATCCTATCAATTTTTTCCTCAACCGTACCTGTTGTGATTATTTTATGGACGAGTACATTCTTCTTTTGGCCGATCCTGAAAGCTCGATCAGTCGCTTGATTTTCAACAGCCGGATTCCACCAACGGTCAAAATGAATAACATGATTAGCAGCGGTCAGATTTAATCCTACCCCGCCCGCTTTGAGCGATAATACCATATACGGTACATATTCGCCGCCGTTGAATTTCTCTACAAGTTGCACGCGTTTTTTTACGGGCGTCCCTCCATGCAGTATGAGGCCGTTTTTGTTAAAAAGAGTTTCAAGATAATCGGACAATGGTTCACACATCTCGCGGAATTGCGTAAACACTAGCACCCGCTCGCGCTTGTCCCGTATCGTTTCGCATAGTTCACTCAATAGTTTGAACTTTCCGCTGTGCGTATGGTCAAAGACATCCTGACCAAGGTACTGGTCGGGGTGATTGCATATTTGCTGGAATTTCATTATGCTTGCCAAAACGACGCCTTTACGTTCGATCCCCTCAAGAGTTTCGAGAGTACTTTCAATTTCCTTAACGAGGGAGGTATATAAGACGACTTGCTTTTTTGTAAGAGTGGCGTAGGATTTCATCTCCACTTTATCGGGAAGATCGCTGATTATAGTCTTATCTGTTTTTAGCCTTCTGAGAATAAACGGGCTGACCACCCGCCGCAGCTTCGAATATGATTCATTGTTTTGTATGTTTTTTGAGAAGTTTGAGAATTCTTTGGATGTGCCTAACAACCCCGCGTTGAGAAAATCGAAGAGCGACCATAAATCCGACAGCCGGTTCTCGACCGGCGTTCCTGTCATTGCGATGTGAAATCGTGATGGAATAGCTTTGACTGCTTTGGTCTGCTTTGCGCTGGGGTTCTTTATAGCTTGCGCCTCATCAAGTATAACCATGTCCCATGATTCGTTTTTCAGTTCTTCCAACCGTGCGGCCATTCCGTATGTCGTGATAAAAACGTCTGCACTGTCCAATTCTAGAGCAGTGTTCTTGGCATGTAATATGCTGTAGCGCAATTTGGGCGCGAACCGCTCGATCTCACTTTGCCAGTTACCGATAAGTGATGCCGGGATAAAGAGCAGGGTTTTCGATTCACTGGTTTGGCGCAGGTATTCAAGCAGCGCAAGCACTTGAACGGTTTTTCCCAAGCCCATATCATCGGCAAGTAGAGCCCCGAACCCCAAGCTTTTCATAGAAGCGAGCCAGTCAAGCCCATCTTGTTGGTAGCGCCTGAGAGTGGCGTTAAAATCGTTGCTAACGGTGACTTCCTGACGTTTTCCATGAGATTTTAGACTGTCCATAACGCTGTTCAACCACTGCCCGTTTGTTACCTCTACAATGTCGCCGGAGATTTGCCCGTTTGTATCAGCGAGCCCCATTTGCATACGTATTGCATCGGAAAAAGTGACTTCATCCGTCATGTCGCCAAGCTTGTCATACGCGTCCAGCACTTCCCGCAGTTTTTCATGGTCTACCTCCACCCATTTGCCCTTCAGAAAAGATAGTCCCGCAGTTTGCGCAATCAACCGTTCCAGCTCTTCCCGGGTGATTTCTTCCCCGTCTATAATAAGCTTTGGAGCAAACGACAGCAACGCATCAAGCCCGACATGTGAAGGCGGTTTTTCTCCGATTGATACTGTAACCTTGACCGTATTGTATTTCTTTTTCCACCAGTCAGGCATACGGCACATTATCCCGCACGCTTCATACAGAGGTATTTCTTTGAGAAATACATACGCTTCCTGTGCTGTAAACCGCAGCGGTGAAAACAATTCTCCGCTCTCCACCAATTCAGATATAAAATCGCTGGAATCTGCCGCGCGGCTGACAGAACCTAATAATTGCAGCAGCAATTCCTGATTGTCCCTGTATTCAATCAGGGCATCCGATAACGGGACATGCTCCGCTTTATTCTTGTTGGATGATTTTCTGCTGTAGGTTGCTAGAAATGCAAAAGGAAATTCGTCCTGATCGCGCCTTTCAACGAGATGAAAAAACACCCTCCCGACAATATTTATGTGGCTGTTATGGGTCAGCAGAAACTGAGCGGCGGTGCCGTGAAAAATCATAAGCTCTGATTCAAACGCGCTCGCAAGGTTGTCCCAAAGATTAACAAGCCAGCCGTGATCCACAAATTCGGAGCCTATTGCGTATGGAGTCTTTTGGAGCAAAGAATCGGCTTCATCAAGTGTCAGTGATGCTGCAGAGCGGGTGATTTCGATATCAGGGTTTTTCGCGAGCTGCTCCACAAAGAAAGATGCGATCCCATGCAAAAACACCAGGGACTGCGACATCCCCGGCGATTTGTCCTCAAAGCCAAAATATAGCAGGGCTTTATATTGATCCTTGTTGAAGTCGGACAACAGCTTTTCATTTGAGTAAAACTGTTTGCTCTTTGTGACATCTGTATCAAGCAAAAATCCACTTTCTGTATAAATGGCAATAAGTTCTGAGTTCATAATAAACCCTTTTCTGTTAATATCGCAGTTGATATGGCCGTATGTATTCACTCGCCACTCTTTTGGCTTCCGTCTACACGTAAACCTCTTCTTATGAACGCAGTATACCATATCCATCGCAGGTTTTGTATTATATAGTGCATAATATGAACAAAATAAGCAGCCGAGCGTTCATGACCACCGACTGTATTAGTATAAACACCCGTCAATAATGTGAGTTATCAATTGATTGTATCACAACAACTCATGGCAAAAGCATACCAAAGACACATTTTGTCAAGGTAGTTTTTCAAATGTGAATCGCAAATGATGTTAAATTCAGGAAAGACGGCATTTGTGCAGTTTGAAACTGCACAATTTCAGTGTCGCCGATTTGTGCAGTCGTTGACTGCATAATTTCGTTTTGGTGGTTTGCCAACCTAAATCTTCCCGCAATCTCTAAAAACGACGCCGAACTATAGCTTTCGTAAAGGGCGACCACAGCAGCAGTAAATTCAACCGTTCCTTTTATACCCTGAAGCGTAGCCAAGATGCCTCGCAGAACTGCTTTCTTCGGTCATTGTAAATCATATCGCTAATAATGTAACCTGGGTATGCACTTGACGCCAACTGACCCAAACCCACTTCAGACAACTAAGCGATAAGGGGGTATCGACTTCGCTTCGACTGCGTACAGCGTTCGTC
>WRNV01000209.1 GCA_009776445.1 Oscillospiraceae bacterium
AACCTGCTCCAACAGTTTTATAACACGGTCGACAGCATCATTGTCGGGCAATTTGTAAGCGAGAGCGCTTTCGCAGGCGTGTCCACATGCTCCTCGCTCACATTCTTCTACCTTGGGATCGCTATTGGGCTGTCAATCGGCGTCGGCGTTGTCGTTTCACAGTATTTCGGCGCGGGAATGGACGACGAGCTGCCGCAGGCTTTCGGCGCTGTTCGCGCCGCCGCGCACACGCTGTACGCAAGGTCGAGGATCGCCGATTCCTTGGCTTTTTTTGAGCTAATAAACATTTTGTTTCCTCCCGATTTACTGAATCATATAGCAGTGCAACCCCGCCCAAGAAAAATATCATATTCTTTTGATCCAAACAACGGTATGGAACCTGAAAATTTCGTAAGCGATTGACCTGAACTGGTCGGTCTTATTTTCACTATAATAAGCATATTTTCGGAAAGAACGTGGATATTCGGCTGTAGGTATAAACAAATATTTCATCTACCTATGTTATTACGAACAAGAAGCCGGTTTTTGTGCATAATCGATATAGCACAATAACTGGCTTCTTGCTTTTTAGGTGTTTCTTAGAACTTACATGGCGGCACTTATTTCAGTGCTTCTGGAAGATCCGGCTGATATGCCGTAAAGTAGCAAGTTGCGCCAGCCGACGCAACAGCGACGATGAGCGCCAGAGCCGCAGCGCTGGAAGCCATCTTGAAAAACAGACTCTTAACCAATTTCATTCCTTTCACCACCTTCCTTTGAAAATTTGCATCTTGACAACTAACATCGAAAATGAGGCAGCAAAAACCCCGGCAAAATAAATATTAAGAATCCCGGAAAAACCTTGAAACAAGTACGCTGCCGCAGCTATTATCAGATTTGCAAACCCAATACATATACTGATTTTGCGATTCTTTTTTCGCTGTTCCTCTTTGAGTTTTTTGTTGTGTGCCTCAACGGGCGAAAAAGACAGTATCAGAGAGAATGACAGGATAGCGATTGTCAATATTACAATTTCCCAATTAATTTTTAGACGACAGACTAATAGAAGAATAGTGAAGCAAATCGTTCCAACTACTATACAATTCAAATGTGAACCTGCATGATATCCACCGGCAATCGATCTAATAGGGATGAATGCAGCCAGAAAAAGCAGCCAGTCGTAGTATTGTTGAAATATTGTTGAGATGATTACCATTAGAAGAATATTGATAAATGCTGAGATAATCAGCTCAATCCCATATGTGTATACTTCATGTGTATTTTCATCAATAATCCTTTTATTAATCAACCCTGTAGCAAGTCTTGATGCCTGATTATGTATCATAATGATTCACCTGAACTCTTTTGCACAATCATCCCCTATTTCTACAAAGGCGTCAATACTGTTTACACAAGTGGTTGAAAAGTCAGCGCAAGCGGCTGAAATAGTAGCATAACTACAGAAAAATACAAGTAATGTTCTTGACAGGGATGCCCATAACGCGTAAAAGAGGAGAGAATTATCCAAAATACGGTACAAGAGGGTTTGAAACATTTCGAATCAGTCCGCTCAGCCGTGGCATCAAGTTTCGAGGTTCAGCCACAGAGCGGGGCGTACGCCAACGCCACGGTTGCTCACGTTGTGCCCGTAGACATAAATATCGCCATTCTTGTAAACGCCGGCGGCGCTTGTCCTTAGGAAGCCGGGCGACCGAAGCCACCAGTTCGAAGCCTCGCCGTCAGCGTCGTATGCTATCCGCTGTGTATTGTACTGGTCGCTTATGTACCATACATCCTCCGGGCGGCTGCCCCACTGTCCGCTGTCGCCGAAATACTTAACGGCCTCTTCTATGCTCAAAAGGAATATCCTGTCGTCAGTGTCGCTGCCGCCGGGAATGCCGTACCAATAGTTGTCGCTGTTCGTCAGCCTTGTTTCGGCTATCCGTGATTTGTCGGCCTCGCTGAACCTGTCGTAGAAAGCACCGTTCAGGTAATCCCGTATTTCGCTCTTCTCCCACGTCATATAGTCATACTTGGTATTGTATGCCCTATGCTCAACTATCTCTTTGGCTAGGAGCAGCGCCCTGCCGTCATTCACTTCGAGCACGAGCCAGTCGTATCCGCCGAAACTGACTATCCCCCCGGTAGCGACGGAATTGCCCGGCGCTTCCGGCGATGTCTGAGCTTCCGGCGTATAGCCTGTGCTTGTGTCGATAACAACCGTTTTGTTTTCAGCGTCCCATACCACGCCGAAGTCGAAGGCCTCGCCGATGTCGCGGAGCTTGAAATAGTTGTTGCCGCCGATGTTGTAGGCGGTGAACTGTACTTCTTTGCCGTCCAAGTAGATTTTTGAGGTCGTCGGGCTTGCTTCCCTGCCCCCTGCGCCCTTCCCTTCCATCTCGCCGCCCAGGGGAGTATATGCCTTGCCGCTCGTCAGCGTTATCGCCCTCGTCTCATTGTCATACACCACCTCAAACTGCTTCGGCGTCCCGGNAAGGGTATAGGCTAAATCGCGGAGCTTGAGGTAGTTGTTGCCGCCGATGTTGTAGGAGTCGAATGTCACTACTTTGCCGTTTACCAAAACAGTCGAGGAAGTGGGGGCAGCCGTNACAGCCAAAGCCGCGCCTCCAAAAACACCTAATGCCATGACGAGAACGAGTGCCAGGAAAATGAGTTTCCTTATCATAGAATAGACCCCCTTTGAATCGGTGGTAGGGTGGAGATTTTCGCAGAAAACCCCACACCCTGCCGTTAGAAGAATAGCGCGAAAAAACACAAAAGACCGGGTCAGCTTGTACAGTTCAGCTTCTTATCGTCACCGTAAAAGTGTCGTTGTTCCAGTTGACGCTTGCGCCGAACGCTTCCGAGATAAAGCGCAGGGGGACGAGGGTCCTGCCCTTTATGGCGATCCCAGGCTGGTCAATGTCGGTGATTTTGCCAAGAACTGAACACCGGTGCCGTTAAAACTGGGATACCAGTTTGTATTCCAGGTTACGTCTATACCCTGCAAATATGCCGGAATCAACCCTCATAAATTGTTTGCCAATCCCCTATGAGGAACAATACCAAATATTGATCGTTTGTATTCGGCGAAACAGAGTACCATATATCATGAGTGAAATCGTGGACGATCATTTTCCCGTAGTCTGTCCCATGTTGTGGCATTAACCCTAATGGGTCCGGGAAATCATCCACACGATTATAAACATCGTAATGCCGGATGGCTGCGGTTTCCCCGGTCCCCGGTGTAGCCGCATAATACTCATCGACCCCGCCGAACCCCTCGGCCTCCATAAAATAAAGCTGCTGCCCCCTCTGGTAAAAAGTATTTGCATCGTTAACATTCCATCTGCCATAGTAGTCGGGTGCGGGTATTTCGTTTACGCAGCTATCGAGCATGAATTGATAAAGCCTTCTGGCACACAGTGTGGTCTGGCTTTCCCGGAGGGTCCATTCAATAAACAAATCAGACTTTTCTTGTACGGATGCCACCCTTTTGCCATCTAGAAAGAAAGGCTCGCTCACAAGATTAACAATACCGTCAGAATTGTCAGATCCACATGAGAAAGCCTCGCATATGAAGCCCAAGGACACCATAGTCCTTCCTTTCTTTATATATGGGGTGAAATCCAACGCTATTTCGCTGCCGTCTTTCAGCGCTGCTCTGCTGCCGATAGTCAGAGTTGCGGATGCGCCACCGTAACTTATGGAGACGGTTTTGCTTTTTTCCTGCCAATCTATTTCCGCCCCCCAGTAATTGCATATCACGCGAAGCGGCACAAAAACCTGCCCGGATTTTACTTCAGGGGAAACATCGGTATAGTAAAACTCGATCAGTGTTTCTTTCCCTTCAGCCCCTTCGGGAGATATTTTCAAGACAATAGCTTCAGTAGGAATCTGTTTGCCATCGACGTAGATGGGTATGTCAGTACCCGATGCAGATGCTGTATGTATTGAAAAAAGCATAAATACGATAATTGATGTCAATATCTTTTTCAAATCTATTACCTCGCCCAGTAAATATAGTTAGCGATTCTACAATGGTAGTCAACCAGGTGTTTCCGGGAGTGCCCTGATTGTCTTTATCCAGGAGATACTTCATCTCCAGAACGAGCCTGCTTTTATCGTCGAGTCCTGCCACATGCTTTTTTATTGCCTCGTATTCTTCATTGAGAATAAGCTGC
>WRNV01000210.1 GCA_009776445.1 Oscillospiraceae bacterium
ATATCTGTACCTCCGATCCCAGCGGATGATACAAATTTCGGCGTTACTTCATTATGAGTCTACGATACTCCTTTCGACGTTATTATTTATGAGTCAATGCGTGGGCTTGACATGAATTCTTGGCGCTATGCTACTATATAGAGACTTGATTTTCATCACTAACCATAAATATGGGATAAGGAGTGTCTATCATGAAGCTCAGCACCAGACTTAGCCCAAAGAGAATCCTCGGCTCAATTCTACTTGCCTCAGTCTTTGTAATTACCGGGCTTGTCCCCGTGGCAGCTGCCAAACCTTACTTCGGTACTTTTGACCTTACAATTACAGATAATTCAATCTCTGGCTCTCTAAGCAATGGCAGCCGTATTGATCTGTCTGGCATAAGAGTGGATGTATATGACTCAGTGCTCGACAGGGTTGAGCCGACAACAGATGGTTCTATTTATGGCCACAACTATATCACCTCGGTATACACCGACAAAGACGGCACGGTAAACCTCAGAAAACCCTCAGACCTCTTCCTCATCATGATTGATCTGGGCTCTCTTCCTGATGGTGTTGGTATAGACAAAACGCAGATATTCTACGGTGATGCCCAGAAAGAGAGTGACTCCTTAAGCATATCGACTATTGCTGATTTCGAAGTCTCCTATGATCCCTCCGTAGAGAATGGGGTGCGGGTAGATATCTTCAATTCAGCTGGAGAACCGATACAGGCCAATTACACTGTTACCCCAGATGTTTCCAATGTCAGAACCAAGGCTACCTTGCTTGACGAAACCTACCAGATCAGCGGCTTTGTGACTGTAAACGGTACCGCCAAAAACTATGAGTTCACCGTAAAGAACACTGGCGATCCCGTTCAATTGGTTGCAGATGCCTTGAAGGCAGGCCAGATCTCCAAAGAAGATGCTCTAGACCTTTATCTTGAGATATGGGATTCTAGATCTTTCGGTGAATGCGGGACTTATCTCCTGACACAACTTGTGGATCTGTCTGAAGACACGGCGTTCTTCAATCATCTAACGGCAGATAAACAAGAAGCTTTGGAAGCGATAGTTTCAGAGCCGAATTCTCGTGGTTGGGCGTTATACTCTGGATATGGATATTTCAATGTTTACTACGAGGATGATGTATTGTACTCCGGAACGCCGGTAGTAGTAGCGGAGATTTATGATGCACTCATGGCCACGTGGGATCTGTTTGTAAATCCATCAAAACCCAATGGACTCGAATTTACGCGACCTGAAACGCCCGGCAAGTCCAAAATGGACGTGTATGTCTCTCTTGGAAATCCCTGGGGCTCCGTTTTTGTTACTGGGTCGGCCAATGGTAATACCATATCCTTCACCATTGACGGAATGTTTGATTTGTCCGTGAATTTCACTACGCCCCAATTAGATCAGGCAAGAGCGGTATTCGCGCATGAATATTTCCATGCCATACAACACTTATATACCACAAATATGGGCTACTTGATGGATCACTACAATTGGTACGTTGAGGGCTTTGCCAGTTGGGCATCGCGCAGACAATATGGTGCCACAGGCAATGGAAATACCGAAATAAACGATTTTTTGAGAGCACCAAACAAATCTCTACCAAACAATCAACAGTATGGAGCTTGCATACTCCCGCTATATATACATGCAAATTATGGTGGGGATGTGACAATCAAAAGAATCGTGGAACGAGCACTATATGTTAATAGCTCATATACGATGGATGCTGCAATTGATTATGCGATCAAGCAATGGAATGTCAGCAAAAGCTTCAATCAAGCTTTCTCGTGGTTTTGGGCTGAAAACTATATTCCCCAGATAACTTATTGGCAGTATGCAAGCGGCATGGATAATAAGCCTACCACGTTGAACTATACTACCCTGCCCGGCTATCCCAATGGTGGCGCCGGTGTGAATTTTTTAGCCTGTCAATTTATTGATTTCTATGCGCCTAACCCTGGCGACTATTTGAACATAACATTTAATTCGCTATTGGGAGTAACAAATATGAGGTGGTTCTTGATTCTGAAGCAGACAAACGGTTCAGTTCTTTTCACAGACATCAGTAGCGACTCAAATCCCTCGACGTATTCTCTTACTGTACCTACAAACTACAGCTATACCAATGGGAGTATTGCGGCTGTGAATGTTGGTGCCAGCTTGGCCGTACCTTTTTATCTAACCATTTGGTAGTGCTTGTCATCATGAAGAGATATCATGCCCGCTTGAGATAAAGTGGCGTCACGAAAGAAATCTAAGGGACAATGACGACAAAAAGAGCCCTGGCGGTTATGGCATTAATACTAATGCCATTCGCTTTGGCTCCTGGATGCGCTGAAATGGTGCCCAGCGCCTCATCCGATATTATGCCAAGCAGTGCCATTACTAACATACCCGGTGATTTTTATATCATTTATGAGATTATGTATTTGCCATTTAATAATGATTACACGTTCTCACCGGATTACTTCAGGACCGCGCTAGATACAAGGAGTAACATCTGGGGTGACAGGACTTTTGACTACGCTGGTTCATACCAAATTGCTGACTGGACTCTTCTTCCCTATCATATGCCGCACAAGGATTTACAAGACATATACAATGCTATTCTTGAGTACAATATTGAATCGTATAATAGTTCAGATGTGCTAACTAATGACAGTTTACCCAGCTTTTTACATGATTATTATCGAATAACATTCTGTTTAAATCGCGAGATCTATTCTGTTACTTTCGGAGGAATCGAATTCGGCTATCAAGAGGAATATGCAAGCCTGGTAGCATTTCATAACATGTTGTCTAAAATATGGGTCAGAGGAAGGCCTAACCCAACTTGAAACAATAGTACGAATGGCTCCAACTAAGCCTTAGGATCACCATCGTTGATAGTTTTCGGATGCTGCTAACGATGTATCAGTGCTGGAGCAATATTAATCCGCAGGGTAAGCCTTGTGTTTTTTGGTGTCTAGCTTGGCTTGATAGGGCGCAATAATTGCACAAGGCTTACGTGGCGACTTAATATGTATTCTCTGTCGCCGCCTATCGTACAAGGCTTAAGGGTTTTGTCGGCACCGCATTTATAACAATAATGGTCAACCGCGGCTTAACGCCATGAATTTCCAGCAAGGCAAAGATGGCAAATAGAATATCGGCAATTGCAATAACATCAGTGTTGCTCTCCTTGTTTCTAGGATGTAGCTCCGGAATAACATCTGACACGCCATTAAGCACGGAGAGCAGTAATCCGCCAAGTACCGATGGTGTCTATCAGCCTATGCCAGATGATTTCTATATCATTTATGAAATAATGAATTTACCGTACAACAATGACTGGTATTATTCGCCTGAATATTTCTGGACTGCACTGGATACAAATGAGCACATTGTAGGCTGGCATAGCCTTCAATACGATGGAACCGTCTTAATCTATGATGGCTGGGCTTGTGCAGACTACTATATACCGCACAACAATTTACAGGGTCTTTATGATGCCATTATTAAGTATGGCGTGAAATCATATAGTAGCCCCATTGTGTTGGTCGACGAATTCTTTGACATGAGTTGGCCTCAAGATTATTTCAGGATAACATTCCGATTAAACAATGAGATTTATCAGACTACTTTTGGTAACCTGTTGTTCAGCTGGCCAGATAATAAACACGAGGATTTTAAGATATTTTGGGGTATACTACACGATGAGTGGATGCATGGAAGGATACCCACATTTGGCACTTCTGAATCGACCCGATGGTAAATATCGCACATAACCCATGACATTCGGTCAAAGAGTCGCATGACACTCGGCGCCGGGCTCGGTACTTCAAAATAAGACTCCTATACAATGGAGAAACTATTGGAACTGCTCTAATTTACAGTTGTGTCCTAAAACTGTTTCAAGAGCGGTTGCCTTGAAAGTCTGGTAAGACTATTACGTCAACAACGACTGCAATGTATCCAGCATCACTGACTACTCTTGTTGCCCCGACAGTCTTATCACCAACAACGGCAGCTATAATAAACGCCGAATTGTTTATACCATTTAATTACAACTTTCCCAATCAGTTAGACTATACACTCTTTTTGCGGGGCCTTCCTCTTTTTTGCCTTGGCGGTTCTTCTTGCTTTGGCGAAATCCCTAGGTTTTG
>WRNV01000211.1 GCA_009776445.1 Oscillospiraceae bacterium
AAAAAGAAGTACATTTTACTGTTAAGGACAGCGGCAGCGGCATCAATGAAATTGATTTACCAAATATTTTCCAGTTGTTCTATACTAATAACTCCGGCCATATGAGCGCGGACAATGGCATCGGGCTGGGGCTCGTAATATGTGAGACCATAATAAAAGCGCACGGCGGCAGCATAGAGGCGCGCAACCGAATGGATGGCGCTGGCTTTGAAGTTGNATTTACGCTGCCTTTGGAGGATAAATGAAAAAATTCGATGACCACATTCTTGTGGTGGAAGATGATGCGCAAATAAAAAACTTCATTTGTTATGTACTGAAAAACGAAGGATATCCCTATACCTCTACCGATTGCGCGCAAGACGCGATAAATATCATTATAACTGAAAAGGTCGACATTGTTTTGCTTGACCTTGGACTTCCGGACTTTGATGGAACTGATGTTATCAAAAAGGTCCGGGAATGGTCGGAAATACCTATTATTGTCATATCCGCCAGAGACCAGGACATAGAAAAAGCGATGACGCTTGACATCGGCGCTGACGACTATCTGACGAAGCCTTTTTCAGCAACTGAACTTATGGCGCGCGTTAGGGTCGCATTACGGCACCTGAAAACACAACGCAATAAAACCCAGCAGGCTGTCCTGTCGACCGGTGGCTTGCAAATAGATTTCAGCAAACGGGTAGCGAGCGTTGATAATGAGGAGATACACTTGACCCCTTTGGAGTATAATCTTTTGTCTTTGTTCTTCAGGAACATTGGCAAGGTTTTGACGACCGGATTCATTATCAAAGAAGTCTGGGGAGCGGGATACGGAACAGATACGCAGGCGTTGAGAGCATTAATGGCGGGACTCAGAAGAAAAATAGAAAANAACCCGGCAAAGCCGCAATATATTAAAACTGAAATCGGCATTGGCTACAGACTTTTGGATCAGTAAATGGCAAAATAACATTATCCGCCGCTTTGAAGATTTGTNTTTTCAAAGCGGCTTTTCTTATCACAAGATTCTCACAGGAATCCTCTGTTTCTCACACCGTTCTCACGTCATTGTTGCTATNATTCATATGATGAAAGGGGAGGTTTGCGTGGGTNTNTTTGTGAGCAAAGATGAAGATATCGTTATTATTGTCGGGTGCAGCTATTTAGGCGCTTATCTTGCCGAGTCACTGGCAGGGCAGGAAATATTGATTATTGACAGCGACGAAAACGCATTCGGCAGATTGNCGTTTTCGTTTGAGGGANAGGGAATTGTTGGCGATGCAGTTGAAATCTTTATCATGAATAATATTCATATTGAAAGAGCGGCGGCAGTGATTTCCGCTACGGGCAACGACAACACAAATATTCTTGTGGCGCATATCGCGAAATCATATTATCACGTCCCGTATGTTACAGTTAGCCTGCAAGAACCGGAAAGGGAACGCGTCTGCCGGGAGCTTGATATCAATATAATATATTCGGATAGGATTACTGCAAAAGCAATAAATGATTCCCTCCATGTTAACGAATATTCGAAAAGGAATGATCACTAATATGAAAAAGAAAGCGTTGCTGATTGGCGGAAACAATCAAACAAAGTATCTCGCCAATTCTTTGATAAAACAAGGGTATCACGTGGTGGCAATCAATAATGATATCGAAGTTTGCCAAAATCTGTCAGAACTCGGTAAGCTCAACGTGTTTCAGGGCGACGGTTCGATTCCTCCTGTTTTGGAGGAGGCAGGCGCCCAGGGCGCTGATTTGGCGGTTGTGATTACAGAGCATGATGATGATAACCTTGTTATTTGTGAGCTGTGCAAAAAGATTTTTCACGTAAAGAAAACAATTTCCCTGATATCGAATCCACAAAAAGCGGATTTTTCATGCCAATTGGGGATAGACTTTATAATATGCCCTGCCAAATCAATTATCAGTATAATTGAACAGCAACGGGCGGAAGGGTAGAAGCTATATGAGAAGCTTAAAAAACTTTCTGCTCGGNAAAGCATTGGAAAATGATCAGCTCAAAGGCGAAAAACTGTCGCTTGTATGGGGACTCCCGATAATGGCCAGCGATGCCGTTTCTTCTGTCGCATACGCAGCCGAAGAAATACTGCTGGCTATGATTCCGGCNCTGGGGTTGCTGGCTGTCCGATATGTCGGATTGATCAGTATCCCTATTATACTTCTGCTNGTAATGCTTATTTTCTCATATTCGCAGATNATTAATCATTATCCCAATGGCGGCGGNGCATATGTGGTCGCAAAAGAAAATTTTGGGCGCAAGCCTTCGCTGCTGGCGGCGTCATGCTTGATCGTCGATTATGTGCTGACGGTAGCTGTCAGTATTTCATCATGTACTGCCGCCATCGTCGGCTTTTCCCATCCTTTCCCAATACAAGGTCTTGATTTCGCTGATATGCATCTCTCTTATCACCTTAGTAAATCTGAGGGGTGTCCGCGAGTCGTCAAAAGTCTTCGGGATACCTACATATCTGTTTATAATAACAATGTTTGCTCTTATAATAACGGGGTTTATCAAAGGTATAACCGGCACATTGAACCCGATTGATTACACAGCAGCGCAGGAGCTGTTACCCAGAGAGACGCTGTCCGGAATAACGCTTCTTATTTTTTTGCGAGCGTTTTCCTCAGGCTGTTCCGCGTTGACCGGCGTCGAGGCGGTGAGCGACGCTGTGCCAAGCTTTCGCGACCCGGCTACCAAGACAGCGAGGCATGTCCTTTATATGCTCGGAACGATTATTATCATCATTTTTGGCGGGATTTCTTTTTTAGCAAGCGCGATAAAGGTGATACCCTTGCCGAATGTCACCGTTATGTCTCAGATGGCGGAGGTGGTATTTGGAAAGGGGATAATGTTCTATGTTATTCAATTTACCACGGCGCTGATCCTGCTGCTTGCAGCCAACACGGCATACAACGGGCTGCCTATACTGCTGTCCATTCTATCAAAAGATAGATATATGCCCCTGCAATTCGCGCAACGTGGCACAAAACTGAGTTTCTCAAACGGTATCATGTTCATTTTCATTGCCGGAGCGCTGCTCCTAATCGCCTTTAAAGCCGACATACATGCGCTCATACCTTTTTATGCCGTTGGCGTGCTTATCTCGTTTACTATTTCGCAGTCCGGGATGTTTATCAAATGGACAAAACTGAAGGAACAGGGATGGCGCTATAAATGCCTGATAAATGGTATAGGCGCAATAGTTACGTTTATCGGAATGGTCGTTGTATTTGTCATGAAATTTTCAGGCGGCGCATGGGTGCTTGCCATTGTCATTCCGCTGATAATGCTTTTTATGCTGTACACGCACCGTCATTATACTTATTTTGGAAAGGCTATCAGCATCGAAGGGTACGATTACCACTATGAAGAAAGCAAAAGCAGGGATATGCTGCCGTGTGTCGTGTTGATCCACAATATGAACAAAGCGTCGCTGAAAACATTTGATTACGCAAAAGATATTTCTTCGAATATCGTCGCACTGCATATTTCCACCACGCCCGACCACACGAAGGAGCTTAAGAGGCAATGGGAAGAGTTTAAAATCACAGTGCCGTTGACGATTATTCCCACTCCATACCGCGATATTTTGCAGCCATTGGATCAGTACATTGCCGACCGGGAATCAAAACTCCTGCACGGGCAGCGCTTGACTGTTGTGCTGACAAAATTCATCGGCAGCGGATGGCAGGACAGAATATTCCATAATCAGACTTCTTACTTTATCGAAAGCAAATTGGTCAAGCACAAAAACGTCGTCACGGTTCTGGTGCCATATCTTTACAGAGCAAAAGATGAAGAGTAAGTAACTTCAGTTCCAGCGCTTATGTACTTTTTTGCCCCCGTGGCACTCAAATGACAGATACAATCAGTGTGTTTTACTTGGGGTTGTCAAGGTTTGATAAACTCACAATACTGTCGAAAACTCGTTCGGTTTTGTTCCAGAAGAATCTTGCCTCGCCGCCATACCTTTCCGCAATGGTCCTCACGGATTCCAGCCCGAACCCAAAGCCGCTTTCCCGTTTTGAGGACAGGAAGCCGTTTTCGCTCTGCCTTACATCCGCGCTCGTGCTGTTCCAGAAACGTATTGTCAGCAGACTGCCAACAGCAGTGATGCTGACCCTTATAAAAGCA
>WRNV01000212.1 GCA_009776445.1 Oscillospiraceae bacterium
GCTACTCCTATGTACCTGAGTGTTGTTTTTATATCGTTGTGGCCAAGCAAGCTCTGAATGTAACTGATATCCGTGCCGTTTTCCAATAAGTGCGTTGCAAAACTGTGGCGAAAATGGGGAGCGCCCCATTTGCGCCATTATGGAGAGCGATATCAAATGGGGAGTGATTGCGCATAGTAATGGAATAACAGCCATTTATTCGTGAGATAACCCAAAACACTCCCCATTTNTTAGTCANNGGCTAAGGGAAATCAAGAAATCCATCAANTTTCTGTCGTCCGTCCACTCTGGGAGTTCCGCTGTCGGCAAAATATCAGCATACGCCGATTCGAGAGCCTTTCTCCGCGTTTCTGTATCAGCTTTCGCGTAAATCTGAGTAGTGCTGCAATCGCTATGACCAAGGAAATCCCGAATATAGATAAGGTTTACCCCGGACTGGAGAAGGTGGACGCTTTTACTGTGACGGAAAACATGCGGAGTGACAGAGAAACTCACATTGAAACTGGCTTGCCTCCTTGCCATATCTGCATATTTGTTAATGATGTAGGATATCCCCCAACGTGACAACTGCTGCCTCTTTTGATTGACGAACACGTATTGTTCGCCATCGCTAATGCCAGCATTTTGAGGTTTTCTCTGCAAGTACGTTTTAAGTAAATTTTGCGTTTTTTCTGTGACCGGCACATAGCGGGTCTTGCTGCCCTTGCCGTGCAATGCGATCACCGAGGGCTTATCAAGGCGCAAATCGCTGACCTTTAGGTCAATGATTTCTTGTACTCGTGCGGCAGTATCATATAATACTGCTAAAAGCACCAAATCCCTGAATCCGGCTTTAGTAGATGAGTCTGGCATTGAGAGCAGAATCCGCATCTCTTCGCCTGAAAGAAAAGGGACGATGGTCTTTGCGCATTTCTTGTCGGGAATATTCAGCACTTTCTGGAACTCAAAAAGATTCTCGGGGGACATTTTCTGAACAAATCTGACAAATGAATGGATAGCCACCAACCGCTGATTCCTTGTAGTTATCGAACAGTTCCTTTTAGTTTCAAGCCAGTCGAGGAAATCAACAACTGTTTCCCGCTTAAGTTGCGCCATCGACAGGTGCTCAGGTACAATGCCTTTTTCCTGCTCAACGAAAGTTAGGAACAGTCTGAACGTGAATGAATATGACTGTATGGTATGGTGGCTGGCATTTCGCTCGCCGGGCAGGTATTTGCCGAGGAATTGTGTAAGGTAATACGGGAAATCAGCATTCATCATATATGACCTCACCCGTCGGAATAACATATCCGAATTCCTCTTCAACCCGCCGCACAATTTCCGGATACAAATCAGAAGTGAGCCGCAGATAGTATTGCGTGGCGCGGAAATCCGAATGCCCCATGTAAGCCGAAAGGTACGGGAGCATGGCAGTCAGATCATTGCCGGCTAATACCCAGTTTTTAAGGCATTTAACGGCAAAACCATGACGGAGGCTGTGAATTCGGGGTCCAACCGATGTATGGGGTATATCTGCCATTAGCAAATAATCCCTGAAATGAATGTACGCGGTGCTCTTGTCCATCTGCCCCATGGCCCCATGGCGGAATCCCGGGAAAAGCCACATCTTCCCGCCACTGAACCGATGGAAGTCGTGCATGAAAGCGAAAACCCGTTCAGCAAGGCTGCCTGACATGGGGATCAACCGGTCTTTCATGTTTTTAGCGGCGCGGATCGTGACGGTCGCGGTTTCGGCGTTCACGTCTTCAAGGACAATGCCAAGCGCCTCGGAGATACGTACTCCTGTGCCATACAAGAACCTGAACAGCACAGGATCGACCGCGTTTCTGTTGGACATTCTCGCTTGCGGGTAATTGTCAATAGCGTCAAAAAGACGGCGGACCTCGTCGTCTGTAAGAATATGGGGAACGAATTTGCATCGCGGCACCACCGTCTTTTTCTCTACGACATATGCGCTGTATCCCCGGTCTTTCAAATATATCGCGAAATCGTGCATGACGATTTCCTTGTTGCGGTGTGACCATAGCCCCTCGGCGTTATCATAAACAAAGTCGTGCACAATCTCTTTTGTCAGCACGGAGCCTTCATAACCATTTTTGTAATAATACATGTCGAAATGCCGCAAATGTCGTTCCTGAATTTCAAATTTCATTCCTGTTTGCTTCTTCAAGGCCACATAGTTTTGAGCCGCTTCCGCAAAACCGCTTTTCCATTCGTAAGGTGTTTTCACTGCAAAAACACCTCCTCCGGATCTAAGGCGCATTTTCGCAGCCCATCGAGGTCGATTTTCAAGTACAGCCCCGTTGTCTTGACCGACTGGTGACCAAGCGCTTCTGATATTATGGGTAGCGGAGATTTGATCTCCAGCATATTTGCCGCCAGAGTGTTCCTCAATGAGTGCATCCCGCGCCGCTGACCGTCAGGTATTTGCAGTCCTGCTTTCACAATATATCGGTGTAGTTCTTTGGTGAACGACCCGATTCCACCGAAAGCATTGAAAGGGGCCCTGTGCCTTACAAATACGCATTCGCTGCTTGTCGCAGGGCGGCCGTTTTTAAGATAGTCAATAATAGCCCAACCCACGTCTTTCAGCAGCGGAAGTTCTATCGATTGTCCGGTTTTAACCATTTTGATGGATATTATCTGCCTGTTCCAATTTATTGAAGACAGCTTCAGATTTCGAATATCGCTGATTCGCAGTCCCAGACGGATTGCAATTAGCAGCATTGCGTAGTCGCGTTTTCCTTTGGGGTCTTCACGGTCGATTACGCTTAGCAGTTTCTGTATATCCTCCTTCGACCAGACATGTGGAATTGTTGCATTTCGGGGAGTGCGTACTTTCGGAAGTTTTGCTGCCAAATCTTCTGTGATAAACTCGCTCTCAAAAAGAAACGTGAAAAACTTTCTGAATACGTACAAGAATGTCCCGATGTATTTGACGGACTTTCCCTCATGAGTTTTCAGATAGTTTTCAATGTGCTGTATCTCAATATCTTCCGATGATTTGATTCCGTTTTCCATCAGGTACGTGATAAGAAATTGTACATATCGCTTGTTTTGATCCACTGTTGCCTTGCTGTAACAGTGTGAGGCTAATTCTCCGCAAAAAGCCTCGTATTCAAAGGCATAATGCGATGGACATGTAAAAGCGGGTCTTGTTTTGCGGACATCGGGGTTAAATTCTCCGTCATTCAGATACCGTACTAAGAGCAACAGCGGCCTCATGCGGTTGTCAACGCCGCCATCTGATGTAACGCATTCAAAACTATCGTAACGTTTGCCGGTTTTTTGGTACACGAACTCCATACAAACATCAGCGTCGACATGAGTTATTCCGCTAGANGACAAGAATCTCTCAAACACATTGTATGTACTTCTATAGGTTTTTAGCCTGTCAGTCGAGCTTCCTTGCTGCTTCAACGCTTCCATGATTTGCAGTGCTGCACCGTGAACATCTTGATTTTCCAATATTATCATCCTCCTTAAACAATAAAGCGAGATACTCGCCTCTCCCGGAGGATTATACAGGAAATGGGGAGTGTTTTGGGTTATCTCACGAATAAATGGCTGTTATTCCATTATTATGCGCAATCACTCCCCATTTGATATCGCTCTCCATAATGCCTTAAATGGGGCGCTCCCCATTTGCGCCATTCTCAAGCGTAATAGCCGACACCTGCTCACCACCTGCTTTAAAAACAAGCGAGGATTTCCCATCCCATATTTCATCGACCACATAGAAAAAGCGGATATGTCCAAGCAATTTTGAAAAAGCGTTGAATGAGCTTTTTAGCAGTGGTTCAAGTTCTTTTGGCGGTGTTAGAATCCTTCCGTCGTCTTTTGTGACAATTTTCATATCGTATTTTTACTTTCCATTTTGTAAAATCGGATACCACATAGTAGCGGTGAATTTATTAGCATCCGGGTCAAAAGGAGTGTATTGCTCAATGGCAGCAAATCCGTTGCCCGTCCAATTCTCCGGGTCGTCTATAGCGCTGGTATATGGGTTTTCCTTTAACCATTCATTCCAGAAAAGCGAATCCGGCTTTTCGTGAGCGTCTCGTAATGTCGTTTCAGAATCGAACTCACAAATAAACACAGCATATTCGCAAGGATTTAACCTGACG
>WRNV01000213.1 GCA_009776445.1 Oscillospiraceae bacterium
GTGCGCAGCGTAGCTGCGTGAGGGACAAGCGAGTAGAGCGAATTCATTTCGCTCGTAAGCGAGCTGTCCCGATGGGTTGTGGGCGCAGCCCACGTTAGTACTTTTGCGACTCGCAATAGTCGCCCGCACTTACTTCGCGCGGCGGACTCCTTTGCTCTTTGTAACTCAGCGTTCCCTGAGTATTTTTAAGGGTTCATATTGGATGATGATAACAACACCAATTACGCCGGACAGAGCTGCCAATAAAAGCGTGAGGATGATAATCTGCATTATTGTGTCTGCGCCCAAACTTACCTGAATTTCGCTTTCCGGCGCATAGCCGGACGCACCGTCACCGATCTGCGCCTGGCCTCCGGCAAAGATGGCTTTGTTTGCCATAGGACTTTCCTCCGCTTCTGCGGTGGCAACTCGCCCTTCTAATATGCCATCCGCAATGGGCTGTACCATCAAGCCTCCCGCGCTAAGCCCGACCACCAGACACATGATGGAAATCATCACAGCCTCGGCGATAATGCCAAAGGCAACTTTTCCTCTTTCCATGCCCATCGCCCGCAGTACACCGACTTCGTATTTTCGTTCTCGGACTGCTATAAAGGATAATAATGCCAGAACAATAGCCCCGAGAATTAAGATTACAATCATAAACGTTGTAACTGCACCTTTCATGCTCGACATGGGTCCCGCCACTTTGTCGTATGCGGCCTGATTGATTGATACGCCATACGTCACCGGCAACCCCTGCGCCCTAACTTCCGCCTCGAATTCCGTTATATCGTCGGGGTCTTTAAGAAAGTATTCCGATGTCATGTTAAGCCCATGATTGCTTTCCCATCCTGCGGATATTAGGGTTTCCCAGCTTGTAATAACCTCGTTGCGCCGATTATCCGCAAAGCGCCCGTACATCGAAAGGAACCAATTTCCGTTATATTCGTCGGTAACATCGGAAAAAATGCCGACGACAGTCAGGCTGAAAGCTTTATCCGGCGCATATGAAGCTCCTATTATTTCAATAATGTCGCCGACAGATACTCCATTCAGCGCGGCGAGTTCCTCACCTATAACACATTCATTAAGACTCTCGAACATTCTGCCATCTATAATTTCACGCTCCGAACCAAAATCGCGCAGCATTTCCGAATCGGAAGTGGCTACAAGTTTCAATGTCTCGACTATCACCTCTTCGCCGTTGTCGTTAATGCGCGTGCCGGTTCCCTTCGTTTCATCTCCGATGGCAAAAAAAGTGCTACTGCCTGCGTACATTTCCGCGCTGAATATTGTCTTTGTCAAATAGTCAGATTGCGCGAAGTTTTCAAACTGTTCAAGAGATATATAGCTCGCGTCCGTTCTGCCGTCCAAACCCGCTTGCCGCATCTCGATAAAATCCTGTTTGATTTCGACCCTTGATCCAAGATTAAGGCGGATGGCATCAATGACTTTTGTAGAAGCGTTGCTAATGGTTAACGTCACCACAGTTGACAAAATGATTGCCAGCGTGACGGCGGCAATCAAAGTGTTTCGCCCCCTGTTTCGTATAAGATTTTTCATTGCGTTGGTTAAAAGATACATGAATTTTCTCCTTGTTATATGGTTCGTTTGCTGGATCCGGCACGAGGCCGATGCACCGCGTTAGCTGTCCCGATGGGTTGTGAGCGTAGCCCACGTTAGTTTTGAAACTGAATAAAAAACGACCTCCTCGACTGGTGCATGCACAGTATAAGGAGGCCATCTAACTTGTAACTAACTTTGATGTGAAGTTATTATGAACATGGTAATGTCATGGAGAACCGAACGCCGCCCTTCGTGTTTTGAATGTCATAGGGTATTTCCATTAAGGTCAGTATCTTCCTTACAATGGTCAAGCCAAGCCCGTTGCGGCCTTTCGTATTGCTCCGGGATTCATCTTCAACATAAAAAGCTTCAAACATTTTTGACACATTCGCTTCAGGTATGTGCGTTCCGCTATTTTCAACGGACAGTACGCAGCGCTCAGTTTTCATCTTGGTTGCCACGCAGATTGTCGCCTTCTGCGGTGAGTTTTGCGTGGCGTTGTGCAGAATGCAGGTCAATGCTTTTGCTAAAAGGTGCGAGTCAGAGTGGATTACCAAATTATCGTCCACATCGAGCAGTAATATCTGTTCTTTTGCCTCAAAGAGAGGATAGAAGCATTCCAGCGTATTATGAATAAAATGCGAAATATTAAACTTACTAAAAACAGGCGTGGTCACATGATCGTTCATCTTTACAATGTCTAATATTTCTGTTACTAAGGTGCTTTGTTCTTGCATAAGCCGCAAGGTTTCCTGTAGGCAGCTCGGATATTCTTCCGGCTCAATGACACCTTCAGTCATTCCTTCCAAAATTGCGCTGGCTGCCGCGATAGGCGTCTTAAGCTCATGAGAAGCCGCTGAAAAGAAGTATCGCTGATTTTCTTCCATCTCACGCTCACGTTTTATTTCTTCCTCCAATTGCCCGATGGAATCTTTCAGATTTTGGTGCATAAGATAAACATCCTTAGCAAGTTGGCCAATTTCATCGCTTCGATCCGGAAAATCCGGTGCGTCCTCAAACTCGGCCATCATACGCGTGTTTGTTGTAAGACGGCGGATGGGCTTTGCAATTCGTCGAGCGAAGACAGCGGCAGCAATCAAGCTGACAAATAATATGAGAGAAAAGGCGATAATCGCTTCGCCGACGATCTCGTCGAAAACAGATGAAGTGAGAGAAAATCCGGATATATAAAACTTCTTGTCATTTACCGACAACGCTAAAATCGCTGATTGGCGGCCCGTTCCTCCGTCAATTGTGGCGAATTTATACCGCCCCTGTTCAAACAATGCCCCGCTATACAATGGGCTGTCGAACGGCAGTCCAGCTTCCGGCTTGGAAAAACCGTCTGTTTGATAGAGCACGCTGCCATTGGCGTTTTCAAAGCAAAATTGAAAAGAACGGTTTTCCGCGTGGAACGCCTTTGCGATTTCAATGGTTTCTTCATCAGTTTTGTCCTGTAGGCTCTCAAGAAGCGGATGAAAGACATTGCCGAGCTGCTGCTGTTGCGTGATTGTCACTGTAGATTGGATCCGCTCGTAAAACAACGCGAAAAAAATGCCGACAATGAATATGATTATCAAGCAAGTGTAAAAGAATACTTTCCCAAATATGCCGAAAGACCTGACTTTATTTTTCATAAGGGTGTTCCTCTAAACAATATCCGATGCCCTTTACCGTCCGGATAAGGTTAACCGGCAGTTTGTCGCGGAGTTTCTTCATAGTGGCATGAATAATCCCCTCATTCCCTTTGAAATCGTATCCCCAAATTCGAATGAGCATGGTTTCGTGGGGGACGATTCGCCCCTTGTTCTGCACGAGAAAATGCAGAATATCAAATTCCTTTGGCGGCAATGGGATTTGCTCGCCTTCGTATTGAATGCAGTAGGCTTCAGGGTACAATTTCAGTTTCCCGGCATGGATTTCTTTTTTCAAAGCGCCGCTTCTTCGTAGCAAAGCCTCCGCGCGTTTAACCAGAATGGGCATGGAAAACGGTTTAGTGACATAATCATCAGCTTCATTCTCAAAAGCACGAAGCTGGCTGCCATCATCAGATAGAGCTGTCATCATTAAGACAGGCGTATCATGGATTTTACGGAGTTCCTTCAAAAGCTCTTGCCCGTTTATGCCGGGAAGCATGATGTCAAGAATGATAAGCTGATAGCTGTTATCATAGAAGCGTTCAAGCGCGGAATATCCGTCAGCGCAGGAATCCACAGAGTATCCTGACTTATTGAAAAACCTACATACCATATTGCGTATATTATCGTCGTCCTCAACAACAAGTATTCTAATATCTATAGCTGGCCACCTCGCCTATAATTATATTCTGTGTATCTAACTTTAGTCTAACCTTTTTCTGACTACAATACAATGCTTAGTGGTCATAGCACGAAACCGCTAACCTGCAACAAGGATATAGCTTTTTCCCATTTTGCGTGATATAATCAGAACATGAAGCAACATGGAGGTACGAAGCCGTGAAAAAGCAGATACTGGTTGGCGCGGAATCATTCGAGGAGTTAAGAGAAGGTGACTTCTTCTATATCGATAAGTCGCTGTTC
>WRNV01000214.1 GCA_009776445.1 Oscillospiraceae bacterium
TTATACAGTAAACTTTGACCTAGCTGGCGGAACTCGTACTGGCGGCGGTGCGCTGGAACAAATAGTGCCACAAGGCGGAGCGGCTACCGCACCCATCGCAACCAGAAACGGTTACACATTTGTCGGTTGGGACAAGACCTTTGACAACGTTACATCAGACATAACAGTGACGGCGCAGTGGAGCGTAATAAGCTACACTGTTAAGTTCGACAGTGACGGCGGAACACCAGTAGCCGACGCGTATGTAGATTACCTAGGCAAGGTAGCTCAACCCGATCCTAACCCAACAAAGGACGGGTACACCTTCATAGGCTGGTCCATCGATGAAGCTTTGTATGATTTCAATACGCCCGTCACAGGAAATCTAACGCTGAAAGCGGTTTGGAAACTTACCACTGACGTTATACCTGTTACATCGATCAAAATCGACGCTCCCGCGCAAGTAACAGTATTACGTATGAGCAAATATACCTTCACAGTAACTCTGAACCCAGGCGCGACCAGTGATGGCATTATCTGGTCGGTTACTCCCGCAGGGTTCGCGACTGTGAACCCAACCACCGGCGAAATCATCACGCAAAACAAAACGGGAACAGTATTGCTTACAGCTACCGACATTGCAAGCGGTCTGAGTAGCAGCATCGTTTTAAGGATCATATAGCAATAACTGTGAACGCTGTAGTAGTGGACGTCTGAACGCGCTATTCGGATAAGTCCATAATTACACAAATACTAGCGAAATCTCCCAAAGGGCTGTTGAAATATCTAAAGTATTTCAACAGCCCTTGTGCAAGAATTAGTATAGTATTGGAATTTATACTCGCTTTCTTTACTCTATTTTTTATTGCAAATCCCGATCAAGCGTTGTACAATGATTACCAAAACACGCAACTGATTGGAGGAATAAAAATGTTCAAAAAAACTCCGCTGATATTTCTGTTGATTATTTCCATGTTACTAATCAGCGTGGTTCCTGCCCTTGGCGTCGCCATACCGCCGGATAGCGGAGATATTGACGTAGCGGCAATCTCTTTCTTCGGCGAAGCCGCGCGGGCGCTGCAAGATACGGATGATGAAAGCTCGTCCTATATCTCTTCGATCATCCTGACGCTGGGGAGCGGCACGATGGTGGTGGACGGGGAAAAAACGCCAGTTTTATCCCCGCAAACGGACGGAAAGCAGGAGCTGCTTCCAATTGTTGATATCGCTAAAGCTCTGGGCGCCGAGATCGACATCAACGTCGCGACTGGAGAGATCGCCATAATGGACGACGGCGGGATCGCTGTACTTGACGAACCCCGACCTTCAAAAGACGCACAACTATACGATATACAGAAAGTGGCTAACGTGTTGACTCTCGACTATACCGTTGAAGGGAAAAACATAATCCTTACGCGGCCGTTCCAGTCAAAGATGCTCCTTGTCAGGATGAAATCGGGGAAACAACTGCCCGGCTTGTACGGCGCGGTCGATTCCGCGTCGGACGGCAAGGGAAGATACGTGCTGAAATTTGATTCGATTTCACAGGCGAAAGAGGGTTATGAAGCGATCAAAGCATTGCCGGATTGCGAAAACGTCGCGCCAAACAGGATCATTTTCGCGTTCGAAGCCCCAACAGCCGGGGAGATCAAGCCGTTTGCATTGCCAGGGCCAAACTGGGGCGCCGAACGAATACACGCTCAAATGATGAAGGGGTATCTTGAGGCAAATGGCTATACCGGCAACGTCATTAAAGTCGCGGTCATTGACTCGGGGGCGCTCAACACACACCCTCATCTGGCGGGCAGGTTGATACCAGGTCGTAATTTTTCATCCTCTCAACCTGAAAACCCAGATTATACAGCCGACGGGTACGGCCACGGCACCCTTATTACCGGGAATATAGTCACCTGCACTCCGGATAACGTGAAAATCATGCCCGTAAAGGTTCTCAACAATTCGGGACAAGGTTTGGAAACGCGTCTAACAGACGCGATTATTTGGTCGGCTGACAACGGCGCGAAAGTCCTAAATATTAGCCTGGGCACGATCAATTCAGACGACGGGCCGGACTGGGATCTGAATATCAAAGAAGCTTGCGAATACGCAGTATCTAAGGGTTCAGTTATCGTCGCCGCCGCAGGCACCGCTGGGGATGGCGAGGCACCGCTGAATACGAAATTCATTTCACCAGCCAGATTGGATTGCGTTATTACAGTGACTGCCACCGATGAAAACGATAAAATAGCTGATTTCTCGTTCTTTGGAGATGCTGTAGACGTCGCCGCTCCAGGCGTGGATATTCTGTCAAGTTCTTTTGCTAACACTTATAGGACGTTCAGCGGAACCTCTGCGGCAGCGACTTTCATTACCGCTGCCACAACAATGATAAGCCTTATCCAACCAAGCCTTAGCCCCATGGGTTTGAAAACAGCCGTTACGTCAATCGCCATAGACTTGGGCAATCCAGGATGGGACACGTTTTATGGCTGGGGGCTTATCGACCTGGGTTTGTATACATATCCAACACACGAACACAGCTGGGGCACCGGCATAGCAACACCGCCGACGTGTATTGAAGACGGATATATAACCTTTACCTGCGCAGTCTGCGGAGAGATAAAGATTGAAGCTGGCGCCATCGCTACAGGACATACTGAAGGCCCCAAGGTTACTGTAAAAGAGCCGACTGCAACGGAAAACGGTTTGTGGGAAATCCGATGCNTAGTTTGCGGCGAATTGCTGGACTATGGGGAAATACCCGCTANATATAGAGCCGTTCTGGGCGGTGTTGTGACGATCACCGGTACGGCAAAATACAATGAAACGCTCATGGCGGACACCACCGGCTTGACGACCGATCCGGCGGGAGTGGACAAAGGCGCCCTGAGCTATCAATGGAAGCGCGGAGGCGTCGATATTGTCGGCGCGAACAGCGCGATATACACGCTTGTAGAGTACGACATAGGGCTGACAATCACAGTTACGTTAACTGCAGCAAACTGCGCGGGCGAGGTAGCATCTGCGCCGTTCGGCCCAATTGCCAAGGCGGACGGACCCACAGCGCCCGTAGCGCCAACGATAGCGAGCAAAACAGCAACAAGCGTCACTCTCATCACAATACCCGGCGCGGAATACAGGCAGGGTACGACGGGAACATGGCAAACTTCGCCGATATTCGAAGACCTCTACCCCGACACGGGATACATCTTCTATACCAGAATCGCTGAGACCTTCACTCATGTGGCGTCGGCTGTTAGCGACGGTACGACGATCACTACCGACAGTAAGATGCTGATTTATGTTGAAAGCAAAACAGCGTCGCCAGGAGATGTTGATGTTGAAGTGCCTATCCTGATTATGAATAACCCCGGGATTTCTGTAATAAGCGATCTGAGGATCGATTTAGGCGCCGGCTTAACTCTTTACTACCCGCAGGGGAAGGAGAACTATGCTGCCGGGTTTGCTACATGGCCGTATATTGCTGGAAATCGTTTTCAAGGAGAAGGCGAAGGAATGATACCCATAATGGGTCGCCCCACAAATTTGAATATAAGCGATACGCACATTATATTCAATTTCCAGGATACAGTAGAACCGTTTAACAGTAGCGAAAACGGCATGTTGATCACGTTGAGGCTCAAAGTTGACGAAAATGTTGAAAAAGGCACCGAACTGCCTATCACTATTACAGTTTCTAATGTGGGAAATCTTTCTCAGGTCATGGTACCTGTCAATCTTATAAGTGGAAAGGTCACGATACCAGATACTCTTTATGGAGATGTAAACGGCGACAACAGAGTGGATGGTTTTGATGTGCAAGCATTGGTGTTGTGGATCAATGCCGGTAGGCCTGCTGGAGGGGTAGATGAAACCGCCGCAAGGATAAGCAGCAGCTCCGGCCGACCGGACGGTTTTGATGTACAGGCATTGGTGTTATGGGTCAACTCCGGAGGCGATCCTATAGTGGGGCACCCCGGGCCGAATACTTTGGCAGGACAATCCGAATCGAGTTCTGTATCATCGTTTTCCATCGCCGCCACATCGGCTGAAGCGGACCTGACAATCGAAGTAGAAAGCAAAACTGCGTCGCCAGGCGACACT
>WRNV01000215.1 GCA_009776445.1 Oscillospiraceae bacterium
AAAAATGCTCTGTATATAAAAACTAACTAATTCGGAGGGAAAAACCATGGGAATCGCGACATTTATCGTTTTACTGGTAATTGAAGTATTCTTTTTGGCGTGGACAATAAAGAGCAAAAGGAATCATTCGCAGGAAAAAAGTGTTACCCGCATAGCAGAACTCGCGCTGTTTTTCATTCTATTGATTGCCGGGGCGTTTCAACTTAGCTTCCGNTGGTATATGCTCCTGACCATACTCGTTATACAGTCAGTCATAAGCGTGATCGTACTCGTAAAGAAAACCGAAAAACCATATAAAGCCGGAAAAAGTATAAGAAGGCTAATCGGCGGTATCATCCTCTACGCGTTCGCAGTAGTACCTGCAGTAGTTTTCCTGCAATACTCCCCACCGACCCCGACAGGTAACTTTGATGTCGCGCAGGCGAAATATACATGGGTGGATTCGAGCAGAATCGAAACATTCACCGACACAGGCGAAAACAGGGCGCTTACGGTCGATTTCTGGTATCCGAAAAATATTGAGGGCAAAGTTCCGCTGGTCGTATTCTCCCACGGCGCGTTTGGGTACAGCGGTAGCAACCAGTCCACTTTTGTCAATCTCGCTTCCAACGGTTATGTGGTCGCCAGCATCGGACACACCTACCATGCGTTTTTCACGAAGGATATAAGCGGGAAAATCGCCATCGTAAATATGGGTTTTTTTAACAACGTCATGGCAGTTAACGATAGAGATGATATAGAGCAGGACTACTATGATTCGCATGAATGGCTGGACTTGCGCATCGCGGACGAACATTTCATTCTGAATACGATTATCGCGGACGCAAAAACGGCGAGTATTAACGACTCGATCTTTTCCATCATAGATATTGAGAAAATCGGCGTGTTTGGGCATTCATTAGGCGGCGCTTCATTCGCGCAAGTCGCCCGTGAACGGGACGATATAGACGCGATCATCAATCTTGACGGCAGTATGCTTGGCGAGGAACTCGGTGTCAAAAACGGCGTGATGATTCTAAATAACACACCATATCCCGTGCCGTTGTTGAATGTGTATGCTGAGGATCACTACCGTAACGCAATGGAGTTGGCTGGTGAAGATTATGAAAACTTCTATGCAAGTAGAAATGCGGTATGCTCTTATGAAGTCATGTTCAAAAACGCGGGACATATGAATTTCACCGACCTGCCACTATTTTCGCCCGCGCTTGCCAAACTGCTGGATACAGGTACGATAGATGCGCGTTATTGCATAGAGAAAACCAACAGCATAATACTTGAGTTTTTCAATAGTTATCTAAAGGGCGGACAAACTCCGAATTTCGATTGGGAATACTAATATAATTCTACTTTGAAGCTGATACAGGAGGAATCGAATATGCAAGTTTGTATACTGATGGGAAGTCCAAGGCTGAATGGCAACACAGCGGAGTTATGCAAGCCATTCGTGGACGAACTGCGGCTTCATAAGGCAGACGTTGATTATATCACGCTTCACGGAAAAAATATTGCTCCATGCCTGGGATGCTACCATTGCCAGAACGTCGCAGATGAGTATGGTTGCGTCCAGCGGGACGATATGCAGTTAATTGTGAATAGCATCCTGAAAGCGGACGTATTGGTGTTTACGACACCAATCTACATATGGCAAGCCACGCCTCCTCTGAAAGCGGTCATGGACAGGATGTATGGGCTAAACAAGTTTTACGGTTCCACTCCACGCTCCGTTTTGAACGAACACCAAGCATACGCTCTGATTGCCACTTGCGGCTACGACCTCGATTACGG
Source organism: Oscillospiraceae bacterium (assembly GCA_009776445.1). Classification (GTDB taxonomy): domain Bacteria; phylum Bacillota; class Clostridia; order Oscillospirales; family Oscillospiraceae; genus WRMH01. Next base: position 1,789 of record WRNV01000215.1, read on the forward strand.
CGCGGGATTGCTTGACGAAACGCTGTGCCGTTGGTGTAAGCACTCAGATTTGCCCTATTTAGGTATGTACGCTGTCCGCGACGAGGATAATCTGGCATCGTTTCAGACCGAAGCGGCTATTGCCGGAGCGCGGGAGTTTGCAAAAAAAATCTTAAAACATAAGAAATGAGGAAGACACATGCAGGAAACATACGATTTTTTGAAAAAAGCCGAAACATACTATCTCGCTACTATGGACGGTGATCAGCCGCGAGTGCGCCCGTTTGGAACTGTTAATATTTTCAAGGGCAAGCTCTACATCCATACGGGCAAGAAAAAGGACGTTGCGAAACAAATCGAAACAAATCCAAAGGTTGAAATTACCGCCTTCTGCGGTGACACATGGATTCGGGTGTCGTGCGAGCTTGTTGAGTATGACCGTGCAGAGGCGCAGGAGAGCATTCTCGCGCAATATCCGTCATTGAGCGGGATGTATACGGTAAATGACGGCAATACCGTGGTTTATTTTATGAAAGACGCTACCGCCACGTTTTGTACTTTTGGTTGTGAGCCGCGAATCGTTAAATTTTAAGGGCGTAGCAAATGGATGGTACACGGAGGACAATGAAATGAAATCGTTATCTGATTTGCCGAATGTCGGTAAAGTTTTTGAAGGTAATCTTCTGAAAGTTGGTATTAAAACGCCGGAGCAGCTACGCAGTATAGGCACGGAAGAAGCCTCTATCTGTATTCGTATGCAAATTGATTCCGGTGCGTGTTTGCATATGCTCTATGGGATTCAAGGCGCTATTGACGGTGTGCCGTACAAATTTCTTTCCGATCAGACCAAGCAAAAATTAAAGGCGTTTTACGAAACGCTGTGAGGAGAAAAACTGATGAAAATGAGCAATGCGTTTGAAACCTTTGCAAAAGAAGCTCCAGATTATCAAGGAGCATGGATGGAGGTCGTACAAAAGCTAGATAAGGCCAACGCTCTTGATAAAAAGACGCAGGAACTGGCTTATATCGCTGTATTAGCAGTCATGCGCCTTGAAAGCGGGCTACCGTTTCATGTCAAGATGGCAAAGTCGCACGGAGCAATGCGAGAAGAAATTATTAGCAGTATATTGTTGGGGTTGCCCGCCGCAGGAAATGTGGTAATTGGTTCTTTACCGATTGCGTTAAACGCATTTGATGAAGAATGAACAGTGAAGGGGAAGGAAATGTAATGTCAGAGATAATAAGGTACGATATAAATGAGGATTGGGCGCACTCAGGAATGGTGGAAGCAGGTGGTTTTGTCTTTATTTCCTACTGCGCTTGCGATGGAATAGGGTCTATTGAATCGCAAATTAACAGAGTTTTCGACCACTTGTATTTACGATTGGATTCTATTGGGCTTACATTGGAATCGGTTGTAAAATTCGATGCACTTTTCAAAAACATCTGGGACATACCTGTTATGGAAACGATTATTAGAGAGCGCTTTAACGGTAAGTATCCTGCGAGGAAGTCAATACAGACAAATTTCGCGAGCGAAGGACTGCTCTTTCAACTCGACGCAATAGCATATAGAGGCTAATGAGTATTAGCAACATCAAGGAACCTGAAACTATGAGCGAAAATACTCAAGAAGATGACCTTCTCACCATCACGGAATTTGCCGATATCGTCGGCATGACGGCTAACGCACTCCGTCACTACGACAAGAAAGGCGTATTTCGCCCTGCGACGCGCGGGGTCAAATTTCAAAACGAGTACCGCTACTACGCACCGACGCAGTTCATGGTGGCAAAAATGATCCGCGTCCTGACGGACATCGAAGTGCCGCTTGATGAAATCGTGGAATTGGCGAAGAACCGGACGCCGGAAACAGTAATCAAGCTGTTCCGCAAGCACAAGGAAAAAGTGCAGAACAAGATAGAGTTCTTGCAAGAGGCTCTATCTGTCATCAGCACGTTCTTGGAATTGCTGATTGAGGGCATAAGCGCCACCGAAACGGAGATATCCGTTATCAGAATGCCTGAGAAACGGATAATCATGGGCGACACGAACGGCTATGCGGATTCCGGGAGTTTCTATCAAGAACTGAGGAAATTCTACTGCGCGCAGCACGAGCCTAAGCTGAACCTGTCATATCCGGTAGGCGGTTACTTTGGCAGCATGGACGAGTTTATGAACGAGCCGTCGCAGCCTGCGCGTTTCTTCTCGCTAGACCCAAAAGGCAATGATAGGATAGCGGAAGGGCTGTA
>WRNV01000216.1 GCA_009776445.1 Oscillospiraceae bacterium
AGTGTTGTTGCTTACATCCAGGGTTTCTATGTTGTTGTCACCACAACGAAGATCCTGCAATTCTATGTTGTTGCTTACATCCAGGGTGGTTAGGCTATTGTTACCGCAAGAAAGATTAATCAACGCCAAATTGTTGCTTACATCCAATTTGGACAGGTTGATACCATCGCAATAAAGATAAGCCAATGCCAAATTGTTGCTTACATCAAGTGTTTTTAAGTCGTTGTACGCACAAGAAAGAACCTCTAGCGCTGCGTTGTTGCTTACATCAAGTTCACTTAGTTGATTGCTAACACAATCGAGCCTCTCCAGATTTATTAAATATGACAACTCGCCCATGCTTGTTATCCCTCTGCTGCTTGCGTCTAAAGAGGTGATTCTAACTAGGTCTACTGGGTAAAGGTCACTATCCTTAGTGTAGCCTGAGTATCCAGGTAACAGTTTAAGGTTATCAACAACTGCTTCCTTAAAGTTCGGATCCAGAAATGTAACTGGTGTGTTTGATAATACCATTACCGTCGCGCTTGGCCGTATAGATGTCTCGGTTACTGTACCCTGTATGCTGAATGTTCCAACAAAAGCGTACTGTGATGGGTCGATGGAGTCCCATGTGACAGGAACGTTGCCGCTCGATCCGTCGCTGTAGTAAGCTGTGATCTCGGCGGGCATTGTTGGCGCTGTTTCGACACTGGTGTAGATGTTAACATCTGCAAATGATGTAATCGTTCGTGCGCCGCCAGGGTTCCCGCCGCTAGGTCTACCACCGCTGATGTTGCTGCCGCTCAGGGGATCCAAGGGTGTTTCCTCGTCTCCGATTTCCTCTTCTTCGCTTTCAAGCATTCTAATTATACGAGCCAATATGGTCATTGCTTCCGCCCTGGTTATATTATTCGATGCTCTAAATGTGTTATCTGGGTAACCCCCGACTATTCCGCTTTCTGTCATGGCAATGATACCATTAACGCTCCAGCCTGGGAACGACGCGCTGTCGGCAAATTCGCTAGCGTCTGATTGGGGTTCTAATTCCAAGACTCTCGCTAAAGCTACCGCTACCTCCGCGCGGGTGATCGGGTTGCCGGGATTAGCGTTACCTTTGTCGTCACCCTGAATATACCCTTGGTTTTTTGCGATAGCAAGATCATCGTAATACCATGTTCCAGGTTCGACGTCTGGAAAATTCGTCTCTCCCACTTCAATAAACTCAAAAGTTCGATTAATGAGTGCTATAAGCTCCGCCCGCGTGATGTTGTTGTCCGGGCTGATGTTGCCGTTGTTGTCGCCTCTCACAAGGCCTTTCTCCAGCAGAAAGTTAATGTCGTCGATGGCCCAGTGTCCTGAAATATCTTCGGCAGCCGCAGTCATTGGTGCTACCATTGTAACGATGAGACAGCAAGTAATAATCAGTGTTAGAAGTTTCCTAACGCGCAGTAAGATGTTTATCATGATGTTTGCTCCCTTTCCTAAAATTTGTTTGTTGGAAATAATATTGTGCTTTAACGATGATCTCAAATTATTCATCATTTATCTTTAAAATTATTATTACCAGCTAATTTTATACTATAAATAGAGACAAATAGCAATACATATTAGATATAATTACTCAAGAATTATGCTAAATGATGCTACTTATCTATAAAACCAGTAATGTTAGCACAAAAACAGTTTATACATAAGAAATGAGTATAGTTTGTCGTAGAAAAAAAGAGCTGCAAATTAGCAGACCGTGAAGTGATACTTGCGTATTAAACAAAGCCGCTGCCGCACAAGGCTATGGGGATAGTAAGGTTAGAATTGTCGGCATCTACTGTGAAATAATTATACCCGAGCGTTTTATGACTAGCGGTTCGTTGAATTTTCTATCGTTTTACAGACAAATATACTAAATAATCACCTTTTTCTTTACATTTTGGTTGCACTGGGATACACTATCTTCTGGGGTGAGAGAATGGATTGCTCTGAATATGCGGCTGACTGGCTTGTAAAAATGGGGTTGCTCCGTCGAATCCAGTCACAGCGAAAAAGCATTACACGCGTTCTTGTTTCAATGATCCTGCTTTTTGCATTCTTATGCGCGGGATGTAACCAGCAACGATCCGACGAACCACTTGGCTCAAAAATAGATGACTATTTATTCCAAAAGAATTTTTGGGGATCGGTTTTGATCACGCAGGGAGGCGACACAACCCTCCGCAAATCCTATGGTATGGCCGACGCCGAAAACAACGCCAAAAACGCCATAGATACACCATTTTTAATCGCCTCGGTTACAAAACAGTTTACCGGCGCGGCCATTTTATGCCTGGAGGCGGAAGGCAAAATCAAAGTCTCGGACACACTGGACAAATATTTCCCCAAATATGAAAAGCTCAGCGCGGTCACGGTTGCGGATCTGCTTGCTATGAAGGGAGGCTTTGGCGATTTTTTCGATTGGCCATTTATAATCGAAAACCATATGGTTACTGAATACAGAGTCGGAATAAAAGAGGCGCTTTACACAATGTCTATCGAGGATATGGAAGACTATATTATTTCAGAATGGAAACAGAAATCGGATGAATATATATACTCCAACTCGGATTACTTTATGTTGGGACGAATCATAGAGCGCGCCTCCGGAATGACTTATCAGGAATATGTGACGGAAAAACTGTTTGTACCCGCAGGCATGACAAACTCTGGTTTTGTAGATACATTGGAGTCGGCTTTCCCGCACAATCACAGCGGCGTTGTTTATTACCGGCAGAAATGGCCATTCCCCCTCTTGTATTCAGCGGGAAGTATCGTATCAACTGTGGATGATTTAGAACTATGGTTAGACGCTTACTGGGGAGGCAAACTGTTTCCGGAATTCATGCTAGAGCGGATCAGCGGCCGGCCTGACAACAGCTATGATCGGATTGAGCGCAGCGAAATTGGTCATTATAATAATACAATTCGCGTAGAGTTCGACTACAACTATGGATGGTATACTTATTATGACGAGAGTGATGACGCAATACAATTTCATTTTGGCAGTATGGTGGGTTTTCATGCTTTTGTGCTATATGATCAGGACAGCCAGACCAAAATGATTATGCTGTCCAACAACACGGACGATCAAACGTCCAAAATGGGTGAAATTGTTCAAAACATATTCAATTGGTCAACCGGGAAAAATCTTGATTTGTAACGCAAACTGTTTTTGATCTGATAAAATTCGAGTAAATCACAGCCCGCGCCGAGAACAGTGTCTGCCATGGAAACTGCGCCGGAAACATGCAAGAGGGCGAACACATAGGTTCGCCCCTGCGGTTTTACGATGTTTCTACTTTTGCGGTACGTACGGTTACATATCGTATTTGATAATGTATATCGCGGAAACAACTTGATCTGCATCGGCGTCTAGGTACGCGAAGGAGAAGTCCTCTTCGTCAAGTCCTGCGACTATACCTACATCAAGTCTAGCTACAAACACATCAGTCCTAGTTATTATGTAAACGGGCGCGTCGTCATCAATAGTGTAGCCGCTGTAGATTCCGTCGAGTTCTAAGAGGCCTCCGTTGTTCTTAATACTTGACGCTGCGCTCGGTCGTGGTTGAGGCTCGCTTGCATCGTAGAGCAATTGTGTAGCGGAGGATAAATCTAAAACACCGCTGCTGGTTACTTTAATGTTGTTCCAAAGTTCGCCCTCCATGGCTATCAGTGTGTTACGATCAGCAACGCTCTTAACTGTGATAGTGTCGACCTTGCCTTCTACAATAGCATCTATGAAAAAACCGGACGAGGTCTGATACCACGAACCGACGATATACACAAAGCCGAGATTTTCCTGAGGTGGGGGCGTTGTTTAGAAATTAGCGACAAGTTCTGTACCGTTTACTTCAGAATAGGCCATGCCGCTGTCGGTTAAGGTAAGATCAAGCTCATTTACTGATGAAGCAATCGGTGTACCAGAAAGCACCCAAGAAGGTAGGCGTTCTC
>WRNV01000217.1 GCA_009776445.1 Oscillospiraceae bacterium
GCGGGATCGGTGTGATCGAACTTGTAGCCCAGGGGCAAATACTTGCCCGTATCAACCGTTTGTACGGTCAATACCTGCGGGGCGGCTACCCAGACGTCTTCGGTAACGGTGTCTGTGGCAATATTATCAGTGTCTTTGAAGTACTCAACTGTGTAGCTAAGTATATTGGTTATGGTGTAGTCAGGCACATAATAGACCTCAATCACGTTGTTGGCCGCGTTCTCCGTGATTGCAAAAGGTGTTGTATCCTTATCAAGCCTGTAGCCGGAGATCACTTTATTGGGGTAATCAGTTATTACAGCTCCAAATAGGGCTGAGAACGCTTCTGTCTTGCTGTTGTCAATAACGCCGTCGTAGTAATACTCCACCGTATAGCCGAAGGTATCCAGGTTCTCTACAGCGTATAAGTTGAGATCCTCATTAACAGTAATTACCTGCCCGGCTTCATATGTGTTCCCTTGATCATCGATCCAGTATTCAAATTTATACCCCGTTTTAGCATTCCAAGACCATACCGTGGTATCTTCGCCGCCAAGCAAAGTATCAGCCCCCAGACGCGCGCCATCGGGATCAAAATATGTTACATTTACCAATTGAGGGAAATAATCGCGCAGATTTCCGCTGATCCATTGCCCGCCTTTGAAGGCCCCGTCGCTGTTCATGCTAACATCAAAATCTTCATCTCCGGTAAGCCAAACGCCTTCAAACTTAATAAGGGTATACGCAGTGTTATTGGCATTCTTCTTTTCCACTCCGTCGATTATAATGCCTGTTTGACCGCCAAGTTGCGCCGCCGTGCCTATTTTACCGGCATTGTCGCTCGCTACCAACATCCATACGTCTCCGGTTTGTGTTGCAGGATGATAATCCCACCATAGGGTAACAGGACCGTTTAAGCCATTGTTTGACACACCATCCGCTTCAAATTCTCTGGCGCCTGCCGGGGCTTGCGCTATTAATGCTTCCAAACTATTAGCCGCTAAGGCCGAAGCCGCTAAGCCGAATATCATTACAACCGCTAATAACATTACTAAATACTTTTTCATTTTTAACATCTCCCCATAAATTTTTTTTATTTTTCGCCTCTTTTCTTCTGGAGTTGGGGTTCTCCGTTTTCAGCCTCTTTTGTTATGCCGTTGCGGTTCGGTCTTTTCAGCCTCTTTTATTCTGCCGTTGTGGTTCGGTCTTTTCAGCCTCGCTGTTATCGCACAACGTGGTTAAGCGCTTCTGATCAGAAAAGTATATTTTGCTACCGCTTTACCTTGCTATTCAATTTTTACTTTTTTGCATCACCTCCACCATTTGATTATAATTAAAAACAATTTAATTATCACTTACACACATAATATTCGTAGAAGCAATCTATTTTTTGGGGTATATTCCTAATAATTTTACTTTATTTTTCTACATCATTATTAATTTTCGTGGTTATTGTTCATCAAATGATGGAACGGTAACTGTAGGCTAACGGCGGCGCCTGCTTCTCGGACGGATATTGGGATTAAGCTGCGGATATGACGCAAACGCAAGGGGCTGTTGAAATATTCAATTTCAGCAGCCCCGACAATTTACACAAAAACAGCAAAGAAAAGAGTCAGCTCAATACGAGAAAATTTATACTTATTTTTCAAAAGGGCTTGACTTTTTTATTACCTATGATATACTTGATGGAGTATATCAGAATTGAATATTTAAAGAGGTGATTTTATGGGTACCGCAGCGACAAGAGCAAAACGAAAATGGAACAAAGAGCACTACACTAACGTTACAGCCACAATGAACCCGGAACTGGCTACTAGGCTGAAAGAGAATTGCAGGGAGAAACACATATCCGTGACCAGCGTAATAACAGAGCTTGTTGCGGGATATCTGAGCACTGAAGTTCCAGCACTTAAAGAGAAACCACAGAAAAAAGCCCCGGACAACCGGGGACGGAGGAGAAGGGATCTTTGGGAACATATTGCCGCGATTAGGGACATCTGCCGCGGTGAGGAAGAGTACCTGAATAGTATTCCCGAGAACCTACAGGGCAGCATCAGGTATGAGAATGCCGCAAGCAGCGTGGAACATCTGCTTTCGGCCATTGACGAGTTGAGTGAAGTTTACCCGGAGGAGGGGAGGTAGGCATATGTGTTTAGTACCCGTTCCAGACAAACTTTCAGAGAGACAATTTGAAACGTGCAGCCACCAGTTGATATTCCCCATGGGCATTGAGGTCTGCATACCGGAAGACGACATGGTGCGTTTTTTCGCCAGAGAATGTGAAAATCTGGATTACTCAAACCTGTATGAAGCGTACACTGGCTCACATTATTATTTCGGCCCCGGGCGGCCTCCAACGGATCCAAAGTTCTTGTTTCAGGTATGCGCGTTTGCGTATGCCAACGACATCTACTCTTCCAGAAAGATAGAGGAAGCCTGCCGGAAACGAATTGATTTCATGTGGCTTCTGGACGGCAGGCCCGCACCGGATCATAGCACCATCGCCAACTTTAGGTCAGGTCCGTGCAAANAAGCGATAGAGGATATGTTCTATCAATATACTCGCTATTTGGACAAGATTGGCGCGACGGATCACAAAGTAGGGATATTCGACGGAACCAAAATGGAGAGCTTTGCCAACAGATATACATTTGTATGGAGAAAGACGGTGGAAAAAAACATGGCAAAACTCATAGAAAAGGCCAAGGCTGTGCTCGACCGTCTCGGAATTCAGGGAGATGGCACAAAGGATGAGCTAAGAAGTGTTATAGGCAATAAGAGAGAAAAAATGGCCGCGCTGGGGATTGTGCCAGTACATGGCAGAGGTCACCGCAAATCGCAGATGCAGCGCGATAGCGAGGAACTCAGCGGTATATTTGAGAAATGGCAGGAATACGAGGGGCATCTCCGCATTATGGGTCCCGACCGCAACAGTTATTCCAAAACGGATCATGACGCCACTTTTCATCGCATGAAAGAAGACCACATGCGCAATGGGCAGCTCAAGCCGGCCTACAATATTCAGATCTGCGTCAATTCCGAGTTCATAACCGGCATTGGCGTATATGCTGACCGAAATGACGTGAACACCTTTGAGTCTTTCATTAATACACTCATAGCGAAGCATGGACAAAAGTATGAAATCGCTTCTACAGACGCCGGCTATGAAAGCTTGGCTAATTACCGCTTTCTGAACAGTGCCGGCATAACTAGCTTTATTAAGCCTGCAAACTATGAGCAGATGAAAACAAAAAAATTCAAAAAGCAGATCGGGCGCCGCGAGAATATGACCTACAATGAGGATGGCGATTATTATGTATGCGCCAACCTGAAGCGCCTGGTTTTCGTCCACGAACATACCTTCGTTCCAAAATCTGGCGGAGAGCAGATAAACAGGGTGTACCGCTGTGAGAACTGCGAAGGCTGTACCCGCCGCCAGGAATGCTGCAAAAGCAAAGATGTTAATAAGCCCAAAGAGATTGAGGTCAACTCAGAGTTCATTGCTTACCGCGAGGAGTCCTTGGCAAACATCACCAGCGAGTACGGCATCCGGGTGAGAACCAATCGGTCAATACAAGTTGAAGGCGCTTTCGGAGTCATAAAACAGGATCATCACTTCCGGAGGTTTCTCTGCGGAGGAACACGAAAAGTAATGTCCGAACTGTACCTACTCGGTATGGGGTACAACATTCGTAAACTCTATAGGAAAACCATGGATGACCGTCTCGACAATCACTTGTTTAGGATAAAAAAAGTGTCCTGAACATCTGATTTCCAGAAAATCGGCTTATTTCCTAAGTCATCGGCCTTTCAAATATGTGGGCTTGGCTTTGCCATGCCTATTTTTGTGTTTTTACGAGTAATTTCCGTGTTTATTTGCTAAATAATGTGGATTATTAAAAGAATAGGGCTGATTCTTTCACTAAAATTAAAAAAGGGGGGCTGTTGAAATCTCTTTAATATTTCAACAGCCCCT
>WRNV01000218.1 GCA_009776445.1 Oscillospiraceae bacterium
ATATTCTTTACTGTGCAAAAACTCATCTGTAATTCATATTGGAATCTCTCATTAACCAGCTTGAAAGCTTTTTGCAGATGGAAATCGTGTATTTCAGTGTTNATTACGCGTCTNACAATACTATCAATCAGNTCTTGNTTTCCAAGTTGAATAGCACTCTGTTCTTGGAAGATGTATTTGTGCCAAATCAAACAATAGCTGTTGGTTATTCTGTNGACGGTCTTTTCAGCACCGCGCTTGGACATGACTTTCTCTGTTTNCACAAAGCCATATNCAATAAGTCTGGAAAGATAGTTATCGCATTTGTTTAAGGCAAATCCAGTAAACTTGCCNATTTCTCCCATCCTGACATTTCCGTGGGNGATGGCACAGAGAATGCGGTGATAGTTTTCCGGTCGGTGAAAACACTTCCTCAATAATTCCGGCATCAGCTTAATGAACCCGCAATCCGGTTTCAGCATATTTCTGAAATTACCCTCAAAATCAAGCTGAACATCATACTCTTTTAGCATTGCCGCTATACCGCCGCTGACAGTACACAATCCGAGTATGTCCGCCTTGGGTAGTGTTGGGTATAGTTTCATTACTTCCTGTACTGAGAAATAGCCCATGCTTATTTCGAAATAGTTATCGGCAATACCTTTTACACATTCTGACGGTGGCTCAATCAGTATAGCCAGTGGTCTGGAGTGCTTATTTGGAAACATATGGGCATAGAAGGCTTTATGGAAGCGCCTGTAGGTAGTAAGAGAAGCCAAATCATCCAGTATGACTACCTCAAACATCCCGGCAGCAGTCTTTAGCGAATCATCCCAGCAGGATACTGTTATTCCTGTCTTACCAGTGATGCATTCGGAAAACAGCTTCTCAGCCAATGCTTCATCAAGACCGGCAAATGAGAAGTAGAAGGTACGGTTTTGTCGGAAGTGATTCAATACACTTGTGGTCTTGCCGCATCCGGCGGGACCGCTTACAACACAAACCGTTTTGAAGTCTTTGAAAACACTTTGCGATTTACGGCGTTGCTTCCAAACCCAGTGTAATAGTTTGACCGGTTCTGTTCTGCTGATTGTCTCATCAAGCATAATCAATACTCATAACGAATTATGGCATAATCTCACTTATTACATTATCACACCGAAATGCGCCATTTTCAAGCCAAATTCCAGCTACTTTATACCCATTTAACGTTGGTTTTTGTGGCTAGCAAAAAATATTTCTTAAAAATGGCAAAAAGAGGCCTAACTATATGCCGTAAAGTGTCACGGATGATAGAAGGAGGTATTCAAAATATTTGTCGAAATACCAACGGTAAATAATATATACCGCAGAAAAAGGAAACTATTTAACTTTAACACACCAACCCCAACCCCCCAGTCTCAGCCCAAAGGCTTCATGCGTAAGCGTATCGGTTCCACAGTATATGACGTAAATCTGTACTTTAATCCTGAGGCAAAAGAAAAGATTCAAGATAAGATCATACGTCTTGTTAAGAACGACTTGAACACTTACCCAAGCGATGGTAAGATGGACACGTCGCCAACGAGTCGGTTGCCTGAAGTGAGGAAAGCTTCATGAACAGGCAACCCAACACCACATCCGGCACTACGGCATTGTATTCCCGTCTTTCCCGTGATGATGAACTCTTCGAAGAGAGTACATCTATCACAAACCAAAAGGCCATGCTGGAAAGCTACGCCAAATCACATGGTTTCAACAATATAGTCCACTACAGTGACGATGGTTACACCGGTACCAATTTCCAGCGTCCTGACTGGAAACGTCTGATTGCCGATATAGACAGCGGTCTTGTCGACACCGTGCTTTGCAAAGACATGTCGAGAATCGGCAGGGATTATCTTCAAACAGGATTCTACACTGAAGTCTACTTCATGGAAAAGGGTGTCCGCTTTATCGCGATATCCAATAATATTGACAGCGATAATCAGGAAAGCACGGAATTTGCACCATTTCTGAATATCATGAGTGAATGGTACGCACGTGATAGTTCAAAAAAGATTAAGGCTGCCAAACACACCAAAGGCAACAGCGGTAAACCAATGACAGCTGTGCCAATCTATGGGTATAAGCGCTCTCCTGAGGACAAAAACCAATGGATTATCGATGAGCCCGCCGCCATTGTTGTACGTCGTATGTTCAATATGGTACTAAATGGTATGGGGCCTCGCCTGATTGCCAGGACGTTTTACGAAGAGAAAATCGAAAGACCTTCGTATTACTTTGTGAAAAACAATATGGCCGGGGCAGACCCGACAGGGCAGGATATGACTATTCCATATGCTTGGAATACAAAATCCGTAACAAAAATGCTTGCTAAGCCGGAATATGCCGGACACACAGTAAACTTCAGAACCAGCAGAACTTCTTACAAAATCAAGAGATCCAAAGATAACCCAAGGGATGAATGGAAAATCTTCCCAAATACTCACGAGGCAATTGTAGACCAAGAGACTTTTGATACTGTGCAAGGACTTCGAGGTACTTCTCGCCGTGCTGATAGCATAGGCGCGCCTAATCCGCTGACAGGGTTGCTATTCTGCGCTGACTGCGGCGCTAAGATGTACAACAAGCGCAGGTCTGCGGAATACTACACCGAACGCAGATTTGGAAAAGAGTATAAAAAGAAAACTGAAGACCACTACGATTGCTCAGCCTATAAACTTGGGAAGATTCAATTTCGAAAAACCTGTTGCGGTCATTTTATCCGTACGGCAGCAATAAGGGAAATTGTGCTTGATGCCATACGCAAGATTAGTAGTTACGTCAGGCAAAATGAAGCGGAGTTTGTTGAAAGAATACACGCTGAATCCGTTGTTCAACATGCAAAAACAGCTAAAACTCATAGAAAACAGTTGGCTCAAAACGAAAAGCGAATCGCTGAACTGGATTTGCTGTTTCAGAAAGTATACGAGGATAACGCCACAGGCAAACTATCCGATGAAAGGTATAAGCAGTTATCAGTGGCATACGAGCAAGAACAGGCTGGGCTTAAGCATCAAAACACTGTATTGAAATCTGAACTTGATACATTTGAGGCTGACAGTACCAATACCGATGCGTTTATGAAGCTTGTGAGAAAATACACTGCCTTTGATGAGCTTACTACTCCAATGCTAAATGAGTTTATTCGCAAAATCGTTGTTCACAGACCTGACAAATCAAGCGGGGAACGTGTTCAGAAAGTAGATATCCACTTTAACTTCATTGGCAATTTTGAGTTACCTCAAGAAGAACCGACACCTGAAGAAATCGAGGCTAACGCCATTCTCATTGAAAAACTGCTCAAAAAACGTGAAGCCAATCGTCGCTATAACGAGAAATACAACGCCAAGCAGAGAGAGAAGTACAGGCTGGAGCAGGAAGCACTTATGGCAACAGTATAGAAAATCAAAAACAATCAATTTGGAATACCTCGGGCATAACCTGCTCGGGGTATCTCTATTTCTGGAGGACAAACAATCATGCAAAAACTAAATAGAAATATCAATATCGGATTCAGAGTCAATGAATCAGAACACAATCTGATACGCAGCCGTATGAGAGAAGTGGGTATTCGCAATACGCGGGCTTATCTCTTGAAAATGGCATTGAACGGTTACATTCTGCATCTTGATTTGACAGATGTACGAGAGTGCTCAAGACTGCTGCGTATTCTGGGCAACAATGTCAATCAACTTGCCAGAAAAGCTAACGAGGGCGGTGGTATCTATGGGAACGAAATTATCGCCGTACAGACCGGTCTTTCAGATATCCGCAGCAAGCAAGACAAGATTATCCGCAGCCTTGCCAACGTTATAAAGGCCTCTTAATGGCAACCACATGGATGAAAGC
>WRNV01000219.1 GCA_009776445.1 Oscillospiraceae bacterium
GGTGCGCAGCGTAGCTGCGTGAGGGACAAGCGAGTAGAGCGAATTCATTTCGCTCGTAAGCGAGCTGTCCCGATGGGTTGTGGGCGCAGCCCACGCTAGTATTTTACGAAAAATTATTCACATACGTATACGAAATCATATTTACAATGACACAAATGCAAACAGTCATTGCTATTTCGTCACAAATAGTGTATAGTTTTTGTGACGAGGTGATGATATGACTCCAGCAAACCCATTGACGCAAATAAGCGACAGGATAAAAGCATCTGAGCCCGGTGCATTGTATGTGGCATCGGATTTTAGCGACATTGCCGACAATGACTCAATACGAAAGAGCTTGTCTAGGCTTGCCGAGTCAGGTGTGATCCGCAGGATTATTCGCGGAGTGTACGAGTTCCCTGAATACAGCAATTTCCTTGACGAGTATGTCGAGCCATCGCCGCATAATGTTGCGCTAGCGATTGCGCGCAACTTCACTTGGACAATTGTACCAAACGGCGATACAGCGCTTAACCAACTAGGTTTGTCAACCCAAGTCCCGGCTGAATGGACATATGTGAGCGACGGACCGTATAAAGAGTATTCTTTTGACAAAACACGAATTCGCTTTAGCCATACAGCCAACAAAGACATATCGAGGCTGCCATATAAGTCTGCCCTGCTAGTGCAGGCGATAAAGGCGCTTGGGAAAGAGCGCGTCGGCGCTTCTGATATGACAAAAATCTCAAGACTGCTAGATGCTGATGAAAAGGCTTCGCTTCTTTCCGATGGGCAGTACATGACCGTTTGGGTTTACGATATAATCAAGAGTATATGCAGCGAGGTTATGACGGCATGAGAAACGTAGCAAAACTATCATCCGCAGACAGGCGCGCGCTCTTTACGAATACAGCAAGCAGGACAGGAATGAATACTGCTATTGTCGAGAAGGATTTCTGGGTCTGCTGGACATTGGATTATTTGTTTCATCAATGCAATTGGAAAGAAAACCTTGCGTTCAAAGGAGGAACCAGTCTCTCAAAAGCCTATCATATCATTGAGCGATTCTCGGAAGACATAGACCTTATCTTGGACTGGCGTATCTTGGGTTACAAAGCCGACGAACCCTGGCTGCATCGCTCAAGAACCCAGCAGGATAAGTTTAACAAAGAGATAAACGAAAGAACCGTTGAGTTCCTCAGAAACGAATTCGTGCCGTCTATACAGTCAGATATAATCTCAGAACTGGGTATTGATGTTGTTATTATTCCAGACATCTCAGATGGGCAGACAATCTTGTTTGCATACCCACAGGAATATGAAGATCAGACAATTTTGCAAGAAATTCGCCTAGAAATAGGAGCACTAGCAACATGGACACCTGCTGCTCCAAAAGAAATAACTCCATATGCAGCGGAGCAGTATATAAATTTGTTTCTAGAACCGACCACACGCATATTTACGGTATTGCCTGAGCGCACATTCTGGGAGAAAGTCACAATATTGCACCACGAAGCTAACCGACCGGTAAACAGTATGATGCCGCAGCGGTATTCAAGGCATTACTACGATCTTTATTGTATGGCGACTTCATGGGTCAAAGGAGCATCTTTTGCGGATTTAGGACTGTTAAAGCAAGTAGTCGATTTCAAAGACAAGTTTTATCCTCGTTCATGGGCAGGCTACGAAGATGCAACTCCAAGGACGATGAAGCTGAGGCCACCGGATCATTGCATGAAAACTCTTGAGGATGATTATGAACATATGCGTGGAATGATTTACGGAAATAACCCAGATTTTGCCACATTAATGAACAACATCACAATCCTAGAAGATGAAATAAACCGTTTATCTGTGTGAGTTTTGTTAAATGGAAGAATCAATGCATAGACCGCAGTTGATTTTCTTGCGAATCGGTGTATAATGTCATTAATAGTCCAGCAAAAAAGCGAAAGGTTGTGTTTCAGTGCCTAAAGCAATAACGCGCGACGTAGCGATGGATGTTGCAAAGCGTTTCGCTTCTCGCGTTTATGATGAAATTGACAAAGAAGCTAAGATATATTTGTTTGGCTCGGCCGCGCGCGATGAAGCGAATGAGCGGAGCGACATTGATATTGCTGTCGTATCAGGGGCTTTCGGAACTGATGTAGTGGCAAACAGGGTCAGTATCAGCCTGATTGGGTACTCCGTACATCCTGACATTGAAACGCATGCGATCAGCGCGGAGGATTGGGGTGATACGACCCCATTCACAGCCGCGATAAGGGCCGGAGGGATTTTGGTGTGAAAATGACGCTAAAACAGCATAATGAAATCCGTAAAAAAACAACCCGGGACGCCTCAAAAGCGAAGGCATCCCGGGTTTGCTTTATATTGTGTTAACTTTGAACAACAGACGAACCTATTTCCGATAATCAACAGGCTGCGGTCTTGGTATACTGCCGCCCATAATTTGCTGTCCGCCCGCTTCGGTCCGCCATGGACCGGAGTGTTGTTGTATTATTAGCCTGTTTGGAACATCGTGTGGGACAACGAGCGCCGTCCACATGTCCCATCAAAGTCGCCATATGGAATCAAAATCATTCTTGTACCGGATAGAACGCGTAATCTATTGTGAGGCACCATTTATTGTCATACCAAGAAGTACAGATTTTAATATTGCGACGAACTTCACTTGTGGTATGGGTTATGCCGCTCCATATTCCATCCCCCCATATTCCGTCTCCGGGCTTAAGACCGTATTTTGTCTCAGCATTTTTACTTATACCATACTCTGTCGCAACCTGATCGAACGCCATATTGGTTAGCAGCAGTTCGTCATTATCAATGGAATATGTTCCATACACAAACACATAGTAATAAACATCCCTGTGAAACGAAGCGGTGGGACTCTCAAGAGCGAAAGTTGTCATGTACAGAAACGTACCATCCTGATTGAATTGATATCCAAAGCATGTGGTGTCCGCCACATTGACCCATGTACCATTCTCTTTACGAAACGGCAGTGGCTCGCCGGAATACGTCCAAACTCCAACGATATCATTTGGCTGGGGTATGACAATACGTTTTGCGGTACTTTGACTGTTCCACTGTGATTCACCATTCCAAGCTACAAACAAGTACTCAATTTTAAACTCATACCCGTCGTCCGAGAGTACAAATCTCCATTCGTAATCATCATCGTATTTTTTGATTCCTTGTAGAATATTTCCATTAACTGTACCTGAAATAGACCTTTTAATACCATTATTATTCTCTTCATAAGTTCCTGTGACAGTATTACCACTTTGCGTCAAAATAATCATACCAAACCGGGATTGATACTCACTCTCCCATGTTCCCGTCCAAGGATTGCTACCCGTCCAAGGATACGTGATAGTTGACGGAGCTGATGGTGTCGTCGTCGGCTCCTCCGGCTCCGGCGTAGGTGTCGGCGTCGTCGTCGTTACCTCCATCGCGTGGTTCGGCGTGCCTTTGCCATCGAGATGGTCGTACAGGCGCGTTATCGTGGCTATGCTCTGCTGGCGCTGGTACGGGCCACCCGGCGAAAACTGGTTGTTGCCCGTCCCGCCCATTATCTCTGCTGCCTCGCACTGGCCCACGGCCTCGATCGCCCACGTCGATACGCTCCCCTTGTCGACGAACGTCGCCGCCTTCTTGTCCAGCGGCTTGCTGACGGACTCCGCCAGCCGCGCGAGCATCGTCGCCGCCTGTTGGCGGGTCAGCGTTCCGTTGGGGTCGAACCTGTTGTTGCCCATGCCGTTGACCACGCCGATGAAGGCGGCTTTCTCGACGTTCACGTCGGTCGTGTCGGTGAATTTCAGACGCCCCGTTATCGTCGTCCCCGTCACTTTCTCGTACAGCGTCACGGC
>WRNV01000220.1 GCA_009776445.1 Oscillospiraceae bacterium
TGAAGGGGTCCTCCTCCGGGTGTGTATGGATATAACTCATAAATTCTTCAAACTCATCATCATGCATACCAAAACCTCCAAATTCTTAAGCCACCCCGACGCTTCGCGCCACCCCTAGGAGGGGAATTAGTGGGGTTCTTGTTTTTTAATTGGATATTTGACAATATCATTGCTTTTATCGAGGAATATCATATAAAGGCTCTGATATTGTCTAAAAGCCGGAACATGCTTTATTATATCAGAGCCTTTGTTTCTTAACAACAGTACAGTTTCATTCGGGTGCAAGTCACAGAAGTTTTATTATTAAGAGCATCTTGACAAAGCAAGGTTTTTGAGGTATAATTATGTAGCATATGCGCTACATAATTATACAAGGAGGATCTGTTATGTCAGAGTTGATGCAACTTGCAGCGAGGCGAAACGAGATTGTAGATGAAATCGGCACAATCAAGAGTATGAGGAAAGGCACGCTGAACACGAACTATAATAAGGTGACTAATAAAAAAGGCGAGGACGTGTTTAACGGTCCATACTACATACTGACAAAAAGAGGAGCCGACAATAAGACAGTTTCCGAACGGATTTCGGCGGCAGACGCGCCGCGTATTCAGGAAGAAGTGGATAATTACAAACGGTTCAGACAACTAACGGACGAATACATTGATGTATGTGAGAAGCTGTCGCAGTTTTCTGATGCTGAAGACGAGGGTAAAAAAAACTAAACATACCCCGGGAATTCGAGGAAGAAATCTCTCGGTTCGCATTGAGCGTGTCCGCAAGGATGGCAGCGGGGAAAACGGTGCCTCTCCTTGAGATCGAGAAAGGTTTCCGGGATGCAGCCTTACGTGGCGGCAATATACTGTTCACCCAGTTTCTATCCGAGATGAAAGACACCGCCACGATATGCCCCGAATGCGGTGCGCAGATGAAGAATCTTGGGGGCAGGGGCAAAAATATCGTTAGCCTGCTTGGGGAAGGCGAGATATCGCGCAATTACTACGGGTGCAAATGCGGGCATCACATCCTACCCAAAGACGAGCTTCTTGATATCGCGAACACGTCCTTCACCCCTGGCGTGCGCCGCGTCGTCTCACAGCTTGCCGCCTGCGACTCTTTTGAGCGCAGCAGCGCAACATTGGAAGATGTATGCGGCATATATGTTTCCGGTAAGGATACAGAAAGAATCGCGGAAGCAATGGGCGCTGCAATTGAATCGGAAAAAACTGCTCAGATCGAAGGAGCGTTTTCCCTGCGCGGAGGGCCGCGACCCGCAGTTCCACCGATACCGGTCATGTACATTGAGTACGACGGAACTGGCGTGCCGGTTATGAAGCGCGAGGTTTTCGGGAGGAAAGGCAAGCAGGAGGACGGCACGGCGAAAACCCGCGAGGCCAAACTTGGCTGTATTTTCACCCAGACGGCGACAAATGAAAAAGGCGAGCCTGTCAGGGAAAAGGGCAGCACGACATACTTTGGCGCAATAGAAACAAGCGATTCATTCAGCAGGCGGCTATATATGGAGGCCGTAGGCAGTGGCGTTGATTTTGCAACTAAGGTAGTGGTGCTCGGGGACGGGGCAAAGTGGATATGGAATCTTGCGAAAGACAATTTCCCCGATGCAGTACAAATTGTTGACCTCTATCATGCCAGGGAGCACCTTTGGGAATATATCAAGACAGCGATAGCGGACGCGGAAACGCAGGCAACAATTAAGGCTGAGTGGCTCAAATTACTGGACGACGGGAAGATAGACGAACTAACAGCAGAAATGAATCGGTATGTAGACACCAATTCGGATAAACAAGACGATCTTGAGCGCGAAGTCAATTATTTCAAGGAAAATGCCTCGCGGATGAAATATGCCGAGTTCAAGAAACAAGGGCTGTTTGTCGGCAGCGGAGTCATTGAAGCGGGATGCAAAAATGTGATTGGGAAGCGGCTCAAACAATCAGGCATGCACTGGTCGGTACGCGGCGCAAATGCGATTATCGCTTTACGTTGTGCGATACTGTCAGGCAAATTCAAGCTTCCAAAGACCGCATCGAGATCAGCATGATAACAAACAGTACTCTCTGTCGTGGAAGATGCAGGGCAGAAGTCCCCGTAGCATCCCGCTGGGCGGGTGGGGATGGATAGCTGTCGGCACGCTATGAGTTGGCTGGGGCGGGAGGCTGCGGGGACGGCCTATAACGGTCAGGTCAGGATCATTATGGCTTTTACCTACATTTTTGTCGCACACCCCTTTGAGTATGGGTTTAGGCTTGTCTTTCAATTATCCGCACTGCAAAAAAGTACAGTCAATTATCCAGCATGCAGTATTATGCATATTTTATAAATGGCAACATGCAGTTACGTGTGAATATTCCAATAATTAGCTTGCAGTTTCGTACATAATCTGCTATAATTGCTAAGACTTGGAGGTGCGGCATGGAACTAAAAAGGAAAATCTATCAGAAACTGCTCGAATGGAAAAAAGAAAGCCACGGAAAGACCGCACTGCTCCTTGAAGGCGCCCGTCGCGTTGGCAAAACATATATATGCAGGCAATTTGGAAAAAACGAGTATAAAAGCACTATACTAATAGACTTTTCTGTTGCTGCAAAAGAGGTAAAGGACCTTATTGAAAATCTCAGTGAAGAATTGGATCTATTTTACGCACAGCTTTCCATTTTTTACAATACGCCGCTTTACGTGCGGGAAAGCCTGCTTGTCTTTGATGAGATTCAGTTGTTTCCGTTAGCCCGCCAGCGCTTGAAAGCTCTTGTAGCAGACGGCAGATACGATTATATCGAGACAGGTTCGCTTCTTTCAATCAAGCAAAACGTCAGAGATATACTCATTCCCTCTGAAGAAGAGCGTTTGGAAATGCATCCGCTTGATTTTGAAGAATTTCTCTGGGCAATGAGCGATAATGCAACAGCGCCGTTCCTTCGCGACTGCTTTGAAAAAACCATGCCGGTGGGAGTTGCCGTACACCGCAGAGCGANGGANTTATACCGCCAATACCTGCTAATCGGCGGAATGCCGCAGGCTGTGCTGGCTTATTTGGATCATCGCGATTTTTCAGCGGCAGACAAGGAAAAGAACCGCATATTAGCCTTGTATAGAAACGATATAGCAAAGTATGCGACCGGGTATGAAAAAAGAGTTGTGGAAATCTTTGACGCCATTCCCGGACAACTGAGCAAGGCTGAAAAAAAATTCAAACTTTCTTCCGTTAAAAAAGGCGCACGTCAGCGGGAATACGGCGATGCTTTTATGTGGCTCGTTGACGCAATGATAATCAACCATTGTTTCAATTCCATCGACCCACACGTTGGGCTGGCTCTAAGCAGTGACCGTGCCACGCAGAAACTCTATATGTCGGATACAGGTTTATTGGTTACTCATGCGTTTCGCGACAAAGAGTATCTTGACAACGAATTATACCGAGCAATACTATTCGATAAGCTTCATATAAATGAAGGCATGATTTTTGAAAACGCTGTGGCGCAAACCCTGCGCACTTCGGGTCACAGCCTATACTTCTATTCACGCGTCGATCCAGTAAACCGCATCAATAACATGGAGCTCGATTTTCTGATTGTCCGGAAGAATAGGGTTTCCCCAATCGAGGTTAAATCCGCATCATACAGGTATCATTCTTCGCTCGACAAGTTCAAAGCGAAGTTTTCAAAAAACATCGGGGAATCATATATCGTATATACGAAAGACGTCATGATAAGAGACGGAATTACCCATATCCCCATATACATGGCAATGTTTTTGTGATATTGACAAATCATACGACGGAGGAG
>WRNV01000221.1 GCA_009776445.1 Oscillospiraceae bacterium
GGTAAAAAGTATGATGCAACGGTAATTATGGATGATACAGGCGACGGCTTCGTCAACTTCAAGCTATCGTTTGAAAAACGCTGAACATGGTCAAGGGGCGGCAAACTCGCAATTGCCGCCCCTGATACTTTGCATTTTCTCATTGGCTTACGGGAAGTAGGTAATACATGATATCGAAAGTGCTTATTTGATTCTTTTCTCCCATAATCCATGCTCGTTGCAGTAAGCATACAGTTTGTCACCGCTCATTTGTGGAATCCTAAGCTCCGCATTTTGTTCAGGATAGAGCTTAACAAAGTGTACGCGATCATAGCCTTTGAGCGCAACAAAAGAAATATAGTGGGTTTTGGTCATTTCGTGGTTAATTTTAATGAAGTAATCGCTCTCGATTTCCTCAATAGTCATTGTATGCGTTTCGTTTTCTTCTGTGGCTTCAAGCGCAGGCAGCGTTCTCCCGCAACAGGATATATCAGCCTCGTTGATGCTAAACATTGCGTTACCGCAGTTATCGCATATGTAGAATTTTGCCTTTTTCATGTTGCCTCCGTCTATTTCCTTAGAGTTCAAATCTCCTGTCAATAATTTCTCAATATTCACGCCCAATATTTTTGATAGCCCGTTAAGCAGAGAAACATCAGGGCAACCTATGCCACGCTCCCATTTGGATATAGTCCTGTCGCTGATATTCATCATATCCGCCAGTTGCTTTTGTGTCATGCTTTTCTCACTGCGTAAACTATGGATCAGCTTTCCAACCTTATTACAATCCAATTTGCTCACCTCTGCAAACAAGCATAACTGACAATACTGATTTTTACAACAAACGCTCCGTTGAGTCTGTATTCCTCCAAGAATCAACCTGCCATATTACGCAGTAATCTCAATTATTCGCGGCATCCAATCTTGGTCGTGACTACAATAATGTTAACTTATGCTCCTGCCCTTTCCTGATTCACTATTCTGTTGGTTGAAATACAAGGGTGACGGATAATTGTTTTGAGTTTCTCCGATGCAGTCTTACGAGGGTCGTTGAAGTAAATCTCGTGATGGAGGCGTTTATCGCCAATATCGCTGACGTATCCATTCTCGGCCATAAACTGTTCGATGGCAGCGATTGTACCCGGTTCATCGTCATATGAGCCAATGTGCATCGCTTGGATGCAAAGCCCCTCGTTAAATGCTTCAAGCCTCGCTCTTGAAGTATCAAGAAACGGTTTTTTCTTACTGAGTTCGGTCTTGGCGGCTTCAAATACTGCTGCATTAACAAACTCAGGTTGGCGTATCATCGAAGTCCAGCAATATCGGTCTTTGTCTTTGTACCAAGCATCAGAGCCGTCACCCAGCCACCATAAGCCTTCAAGCGGCGGCACAACATAATCAAAATAACCGACTGGCTGATTCCCGCCTTTCTTGCTCATTTTGATGGCGTAAGACAGCCCATAGAGGATTTCGACTGCTGATTGGTATTCCTCGCTTGTGTTCGGGTTTCCTGTGCCGTCCACCATTACAAAAATCATTGCGGGAACGTCAATCGCGCTCGGCGCTGTTTTGGGTTGATAGAGGTCTTTGTACTCTTTCTTGAAATCAAATACCATATGATACCTCGTGTTTCTACAAGCTGCCCTCTGTTTCTTCCCAATCGACGAACAGTTTGTACTTTTCGGTAGTAAACCTTAAAACGCAATAGTTCGGATCATCAGCCCCGGAATAGTGGTTCTCCAAACCGGCATACCAATTATCTTGTTTGGTTGCCGCATCGGTCAGAATTTCCAGTTTACCCCGGAGTGTAATGCTGTATTCATCAGACGAAAAGCAAACAGCGGCACGGTTGTCGCGATCCGCTCGTTTTGCCCAGTTGCTTCCGATGCTGGAACAGAACGTAAGCTGCCTTATTCCATCCGATGTAGACGGCGTAATGACAGCGGCGGTCAAGTGTCCGTCCAAATCCTCCTGAGCGAGAACGCAGTATTGGTTCTTGTTTTCTCTGTATTCGCCCGATGCCGTTCTTCCCTTGATGATTTCGCTTGACCTATTAACTTTCTCGCTCATTGGATTGTCCTCCCACAATTCGTTGGCTGATGCTTATTTGCCTAATGTGTAAACCCGGTTTTTCTGCGTTCATCTTGTAACTTTGCCCATGCCTCCATCCCTTGCTCCCGAAGCAGGGCGTTGTCTTGTTTGAGTGTATGATACCCTACGCTCTGCTCAAAGAACGCATTTAGCTTCTCACAAGGGTACTCATCACATTGGGCGCATACCTCAACGGCTTTTCCCTTGGCACAGATTCTGACAGCACATTCGGGATTACCGCCGCCGTCCTTGCATGAGATGCAGATGCCATCAGTAGACATATTTTTCAAGAATGGCCAGAATCCATCGCCACCGGGTATATAACTGATAACATCCTCAAACCCAGCTTTCAGCATTTCGTCATACAGCGTCTTTGCGGCAGGAACGACTTTCACCATGACAGCGCAGTTTTCGCAATACAATCCGCAATAGCAAATATATTTCTTATTCATTCGGCAATACCTCCATTGCTTCAGCCTACCACAGTCAACACGACAACAGTGTGTCTTGTTTGAGCAGGTCGCTGATAGTATCATTAAACTATGTTTTCACCCAAGTATATTTTAGGCATTGTTGTCAGACACCGATTCCACCTTTTATAAAACTTCTCTAATGCAACGACACACAAGTCCGCATGGGCTTGTTCATTTTCCAAAGCCATATGGAGCAAATAAGTAACTTTACCAACATTACGGGTAAGACGAATTGGAACTTCCCCCGCTTTTACAGCATTGAAATCCTTTTGGCGATGAGTGCGCTTGATGTACCTGACATCAATAACACCCGGTTGCGTCATGTAGAACTCCGCAACATCCTTCATTAGAGCTTCAATTTCGTTTTGCTTGTCAATCTTTGCTTCGTAAATACAGATTTCGTTAAACATAAATCCCCCTATTGTCGTAGACCGTATAGTTTTTTCAACAGTTTGTTGGCTCTGGTCTGTTGGGATGCCATCAAGTGAGGATTCCTATATTCCAGAACCTCAATAAAAACCGCTGCATTATTGCTGTTAAAGCAGACAGAGCATCTTTCGGCGTGTTGCGCTACTTCTTTCGGTCTGCATTTTTTAAGATGCGTCAACAATATCGGAAGGACTTTATTCTCATACTCATCGCTTGCTTTGCACAACCCGGCGAAAACGCTGATACTGTTGTCAACTGTTATCGTGCTTCCGTTTTCATAAGCTGAAACGATTGCGTCAAGTTTTTCATATATCGGTTGAGATGCCATATGTACGATTTTGACAAGCGCCATCATACAACCCCATACTACTCTGTTGTTTTTGGAGTAAAGACCGGATATGAATTCGTCAGCATAATCGCAAATCAACGCAGGTTTTCTCTCGCCAATTTCATACAGCACTTTGATACAGTCATTTGCGACTGCTTTATCCGAGCCTTTGAACCCATCTACAATCTCTATAATGCCGCCTACGTCACGGCTTTGGCAGAGATATTCGGCTAACTCAATATTCGGCACTTCGTCATTCCGCCCAAGTTTACAAGCTAGTTTTTCAATCATCATGACATACCTCGAAACAAAGATATTTCGCGCAACAGCGAAGCACATATATGCTGCCATAAGCGCAGAATGCCTACTTTCATCCTTTTACATAAGGCTACTCTTTTTACACTAACTGTTCAAGAAAATCGGTATGGAAACTCTCAAATAGCTCGTTGAGCGCGTCCGAGAATGGAAATGGAATCAAATCGTGCAAATAGGAGCC
>WRNV01000222.1 GCA_009776445.1 Oscillospiraceae bacterium
CCATACCCAATACTTCTGTGTCCAAACCTAACAATGACATCGCTCAGCAGACTTTCTTCCATGTTTTCTTCCCAAACAACACAATCATTTATGCCCTCCATTTTTGACGCTATAATTCGTATGCCTGTAGAATTGCCGCCGATTGCTTGGCTTCCGTCTTCGTAGGGGTATTCCGTGTAGTATTCAAGCCATATCCCATCATAAGCTATTGAACCGTCATTGTTGAGTATTACGGTATTCTCATTATGGGTTTCAATCCACGGGTTGATTTGCAGCCCGGGCATTAGATAATCTGGTGTTATGTCTTTTCCAAAGTATTCAACTACTCTGCTCCAGTCCCACGTTTCACTGTACGTTGTTTCGGGATCATAATATGAACGGTCACTGTTGTGTTCAGCAAAGCTGTTCATGTGGATAGCGGGAAGAACGACCGGATTTTCCACTACGGGTGGTTGGCTGGGGTCAATAGGTTGTATAGGTTGTGTAGAAGGAGACTCAATGGTTGATGTTGAACTTCCACCGTTGTTAATTGGATTGGATAAAGGGGAACCTCCGCCATTGTTTAGAAGCATTGGGATGGATATCGCAAGCGCGACGATTAAACAAGCTGCGATAGGGGCGAGAATTCTCATTGGTTTTATCGCCATATTGTATACTTTTCCTTTCCTGGTTTCGCCGGTATGTTTCCGGTCGAGAATATTTTTCAGAATGCGTTCGTGGGTGGCGTTGTCGGGTTTGATTTTACTCCACGAGTCTTTGATCTTTCTATTCTCCACTTAAATCACCTCCAAGTATTTCGCGGAGTATTTTTCGTGCCTGTGAAAGATAATAGCGGATTGTTGATTGCGGCTTTTGAAGGAGCTTCGATATTTCAGTGCTGTCGTAGCCCTCGTAGTAGTACAAATAAACCGCTGTCTTATACTTGTCGGGCAATGCCATAACAGCATTGAACGTATCATCAATCTCAAAGACATCCTTTGCTTGTATCGCTTCGTAATCGTCCAAACTTTCACGCCTACGCCACCAGTAGCGCAATGCGTTTTTACATAGATTCGTTGCGGTTCGGATAATCCACGCCTTTTCATGCTCCGCGCTCTCGAAAGCTGTCCCTGACTCTATCAGTTTGCAGAAGGTGTCCTGAATAACATCCTCCGCGTCCATGATGTTTTTCATATAGGCGAAGCAAATACGGTATGTCATGTCTTTGTGACGCCCGTATATTTCCGCTATCTCTTTGTCCGTACGCAACAAAGAGTTTGCCACATCATCAACCCCTTTCACTTATAATACAATCGACAAGGCGCAAACGTTGGTGATTTAGAAAAATATTCCTGGTAAACATAAAACCGCCGTATTACCAACGGCGGCGATGATACGGTATCAATTAAGACGAATAAAAACAAAAATTGTTTCAATAACGTAAATCATCTTGGTATGGCAAGTGTTTTCAAACATTTGCACAATACTAAAAGTTCCATTGTCCTCGCCCCGCATGGACACGGGGCGTTTATTTCAATCACCCCAGATTATATGTCGTATAACGCCCGGCGGCTTGGCGATGTGGCGGACGAGGCACGCCATGACCTGAGCTATTACACAGGTGGAGGGGCGTAGCAGGCTACAGGTTTCCACTCCGACCGCCATTTCGCCAAGCTGCTTGTTATGTGCCGTAGGCCCGGATTTAGATGCGGATATTTCTTTGATTTACTTTGAAAATGACAATGCTGATTTGCTTATTTTTATTTTTGCGTAGGGTCGATTTTCCGAATAATGCTATCAAACAGCCCGTCACTCGGAGTGATTGCGCTGTTTCTGACCGCATCAACCGTCTGCTTTTT
Organism: Oscillospiraceae bacterium; assembly: GCA_009776445.1. Classification (GTDB taxonomy): domain Bacteria; phylum Bacillota; class Clostridia; order Oscillospirales; family Oscillospiraceae; genus WRMH01. Next base: position 1,839 of record WRNV01000222.1, read on the forward strand.
ACTAACGGCGGAACCGACGGCAACAGCTTCTCTGTTTACTGTCTGCATGACGGGAGCCGGTCGCGACCTGAGCCGCAGCATTAGCAGCATTGCCCCGACCAAACCGACGCCTAGAGCCGCCCACAGCCAAATGCCGCTATTAGAGGCATTGCTTGGTGATACGTAAAATGCGGAGCTTGTAAGCGCGACGCTTATATCGACCGGGACTATCGGTATTGTTTTGCCGCTCGCGCCCGCATCAGCGCCGTCTTCGTTCATGCCGCCGTAACGGCTGGCTGTCATAGCGCCATCCTGTGCCGGGCCGGATGCTTCGACAATCACCCTGTCACCGTACAGCTGTGCAAACCCTGCGCTATAATGGTTAAAAACGCTCTCATCAACACCTACAACCAGCCGGAACTCCTTGCCGCTATCGCCGAAACCATGTACACGGCTGTCTGTGCTGGTCCAGCCCACGCCTGTAGAATAAATGCCGCTGCCCGCCCCCATTATTGAGTCGATTTCCTTCTGTGCAAGCCTGAGCTCATTATAGGAAAACGCGCTCGGCGTGAAGATTACTTCATCGGAGAACATCCCGCGCAGTTCATCCATGCGCTCCTGCGTGGGGTTGACCAGCAGAAAACCTAACATCCCGTAGTCGCTGTCATAGTATACGCCGCCTACGTCATCAGGGTATCCGTTCTTTTCCCATCGCGCAAAGAGCGCGTCTGCGGTATTGTCCCAGCCCGTTACAGAGGTCTCTTCCGGGGCGGCAGAGGCATTTGCTATGTCGTGAGATTCAATATCTTCAAAGTGTACCTCCATGTCCAATTCTTTTTGCAGCGGCTCCCCGTTAGGAACCGGGACAGTGGCGGGATTGCCGTCTGTCGCGAGGGTTACGCCGCCGAATACTGCGGAGGATAGCATCAATGCGAATATGGCTAAAAAAAACAGGGTCATAGTTAAGTATTTCATATTACACCTCCAAAGTGTCTCGTAATTGTTTTATTGCTTTCCTGTATGCCCATAAGGCCGTTCCGAGGGGCATTCCGAGTATGACGGCGATCTCACGAAACTTCAGTTCGCCGTTGATGTGCAATGTGACGATTTGCCGCTCCCTGTCCGGAAGCGAAAGAAGCGCGTTTTCCACGTCCATTTTCTGCGCAAGGTCTAATACGGGGTGATAAAGGCAGCCTTCCGCATCTTCCAGACCGACTGTCGGCTTTCGTGCCCTCACGCTATCAACGGCCAGATTGCGCGCCATCCGGCAGATGTAAGCGCGTGGATTGGAAGATGGCTCGGGCGGTGATAGGTACAACTTAAGAAAGACCTCTTGCAAAACGTCCTCAGACAGAGCCGTATCGCGTGTGATACGGAGGATAATTGTAAACAGTGACGTTTTCAGCAATTCATATAATGCCTCGAATGCCGCCCTGTCTCCGCCTCTGACTTTGTTAAGCAGGTTTTTAATATCATTCATGCCTTTCACACCCTCTCACTTAATATGACGGTTCTCAGCAGGCGTTTTATTGGTGAAAAGTAAAAAAATGCAAAGCTCCACCCTCGTTTCGAGCTACTTGCACTCACGGTCGAAAATACTTATATCAGAAATAACCTTCTTCGTGTACCACAGCAGCAGGGTATATGGCATATAACGCAGCGGCTTGGCGAAGTGGCGGATGGGGTACACAGCAGCCTGAACTTCCACAAGTGGTCAGGGGCATGGCAGCTTCAGCTCCGACCGCCATTTCGCTTAGCCGCTTGTTATCAGCAGTTTACCCGGACTGTTTCTACTTATCTTCATTTTATTCTCTTAGCTTCGTTATCGCCTTTTTCCGAAATACATCAGAAGTTACATCTTTTCCCATGCAGACCATTTGTTGTCCTGTATCCGTTGTTGGAATTCCGTCAATGTCTGATCTATATAGGTCAGTGCTAGAGGTGTGTGAAAACTCATCTGAAACACGCTCGGAA
>WRNV01000223.1 GCA_009776445.1 Oscillospiraceae bacterium
CTTCTGGTGCATTTCCCCAAATTGCGAACGGTGGCACTCGTCAAAGACGATGACGATATGCTTTTTATAGATTTCATGCGATTTATTTCTGCTGATGAAAACATCAAGTTTCTGTATAGTTGTGATAATAATGCGGGCGTTCGGATCAACTAAGTTCTTTTCTAACTGGCGTGTTGACTTGCTCCCGTTCGCTGCGCCCTTTTCAAAACGGTCATACTCTTTCATGGTTTGGTAGTCGAGGTCTTTACGGTCTACGACAAACAAGACTTTATCCACCGTATCAAGCCCGGTCGCAAGCTGCGCCGTCTTGAAACTCGTCAATGTCTTGCCGCTTCCCGTAGTATGCCAGATATATCCCCCGGCGTCAGTCGTGCCTGTTCGCTTGTAGTTGGTCGATACGATGACACGCCGCAAAATCTGTTCTGTCGCTGCTATCTGATAAGGACGCATAACAAGCAACAATTCTTCGCTTGTGAAAACGCAATATCGGGTAAGGATATTCAAAATCGTATGCTTGGCGAAAAAGGTCTTTGTGAAGTCCACAAGGTCTGCGATAACCTTGTTGTTAGCGTCAGCCCAATAGCTCGTAAACTCAAAGCTGTTGCTCGTCCGCTTGCTTTTCCGGCGCCCGCCCTCGCTGGACTCCCTGATGTGGGCATTGCGAGTGGTGTTGGAGTAGTATTTTGTATGCGTTCCGTTGGAGATAACGAAAATCTGCACATATTCATATAAGCCGCTTGCCGCCCAAAAGCTGTCGCGCTGATACCGTTTGATTTGGTTGAACGCTTCGCGGATCGCCACGCCCCGTCGTTTCAATTCAATATGAACGAGGGGCAGGCCGTTGACGAGGATTGAAACGTCATAGCGCGTTTCATGCGCCCCGCCGGATTCGGCATACTGATTTATCACTTGTAGGCGGTTGTTATGGATATTCTTCTTGTCAAGCAGATATACGTTTTTATTACTTCCATTGTCGCGCTTCAAAATTTGAACATGGTCGTCCTGTATCTTGCGGGTTTTCTCAACAATGCCTTCATTTGCGCTTGCGATACACTCACTGAAGAACCTTTCCCATTCGTCGTTAGAGAACGTGATTTTGTTGAGGACTTCAAGCTGGATACGCAAATTGTTTATCAGCGTCTGCTCATTGTGAAACGTGATGTACTCATACCCCTGCTCGGAGAGCAGACCAACAAACTCTTTTTCTAAAGCGGCTTCGCTCTGATATTCTGCCGCCGTTCGGTAAGGCGGAGTATATTCCGCGACAACAGTGCTTTCTTCCGTACTCGCGACGATATTGTAGGTACTCATACAACCTTCCTTTCAGTCAGGAGTGAATTACCGCCCTAACCGTTTTCTCATATCTGTTAGTGTTTCACCTTTATATTTGAACCATATGCCGCCTTGATACGCGCCACTCTGATTTGCTGTCCCCAACTTTTCATTGATATATCTTGCCGCCGCAGACAATGACAATTCAAGGTCATCAACTCTAACCATACTGCCTTTATCAATCACTTTAGCAGTAATGCTGTTATCGGAGTAAAATATGAGTTCCTCTCCGACAGATATTCCGAGCATTTCAAAAGTCAGCCTTGCTGAACGCTCTACATGAGGCTGCTTGCCGTTTTTCTGAGCGTTTATCTCGTCCAGTAAATCCTCGTCAAACACTTCTATTTCTGCGTCATCGTATTGCTCCGAACATAGCAAAAGAATGTCATACGCTTTTCGCGGAGTTATGTTAAAGAACTCCCGACCTTTTCTAATCCTTATATCGGGCGCGACCATGTCAATCATCTTATGGATAAAACGCTCTGCCGCATCATATTTTGATGTTTTTAGCGTAGCGTAGATACTGAATGGAAGCGGGACCGCAGTATTATCAAGCTCCTTGCTTCGGACATTGACCGGGCGTGAGCTTTTCCCAATCTTCACCCAATCTTCCATAAAACTTGGGTTGGTCAGAATATATACATATCCAATAGTATTGCTCATTCTTTATCCTCCTACATACATTGCACCGTTAGGCAAGTTTGGTGTTTTCAACTTCGGGTCAACTTGGCTCGAAGTTGCTTTATGCGCTCAACTCCATAAACGTCAACAACTTATCCCGATAATACTCATATTGCTTTTGTCGCGCCAGGATTTCGGCGGGCAACCCGATTCTAATATCGGTTGTTAGAGCGTCGAAGCGGTCAAGGATTGAAACAATACGCTCTTGTTCTTCCATTGAGGGAATAGGTATTACGATTTCTTTCAGCGCGGGGATACTGGAATGTACGACCTTGCTCTTTACTTTACCCTTGCTTTTCTGGGCTTGCGCGTTTGCAGTAGAAAGAGCGTAAGCAACATATTTCGGATTTTGCTTGTGCTTCATCACAACGATGTCGCCCCCCGCATAGCATTCATCATGCCCCATGTAAACACATGATTTCGCAATTTCTTCTACGCTCTCACCAGTAATCGCAAACAGAATATCGCCGTGTCCAAAGGTTTTTGATCCGGTTTGTGTACGGGAAACACAAGTATCAAACCATATTTTGTAGGTCGTATAGATTTCGCCATAGCGAACGCAGGGCGTGCCCGTTTCGGTCACTTCGTCCCGCTTAATACCAGACCCCCTATACATATCAGTCGCTATCTCGTCTAATGTCACCCACCTTACCGTCCGTCCGTCCGTCCGTCCGTCCGTCCGTCCGTCCGTCCGTCCGTCCGTCCGTCCGTCCGTCCGTAAGGATTGTGTTCGCGTCTTTGTCAAATGTCAATAGGTAATTGCGATAATACTCATATTGTTTTTGACGTGCTGTAAGCTCCGCTGTAAGCTCCGCTGTAAGCTCCGCTGTAAGCTCCGTGAAATTGTCCAAAATACGGACAATTTCATGTTGGACGGGGAGTGGTGGGATGGGGATTGAAAGCTTTCTTAACTCAGCCATAGGTAGGCTACAAACAGGCGAACCAACGATTTTAGTTTTGTATGAGTCAACAACAGAAGCCGAACCAAGAAGATACGCCAAAAACTTTGATGTAACAAACTCTTGATTAGGTTTTATTGTATATACTCCTTCTTTTATATTCCAGTTTTTCGGAGCTTCTTTAACTACTGCAATTCTACCAACCGTACCTGTTCCAGAAAACAAAACATCTCCAGTTTCAAGGTTTGAGCGGTTCCCAATGAGCCTCAATGCTTCGTCATTAACTCTATCTGTTTTGTCAAAAAATACGATTTTACCGTCAACAATTTCACGCACTGTCACATAATAATTATCTGCATCATTTGAATTCAACGCGAAGTTCTTACGTGGATTAAGCCCAGTTTTCAAGGATAAAATAACACTATTTAACGTCTTATACTCTACCCCGTCCGAGCAAAGCTCCGCAATCAAGCTATCAAGTTTTGTCATCGCTGCCACCTCCGCCTATTTTTATCAGCATCTTATCCAACAGCACCGTCAGAAAAGAAAAATCCTTGTTGTAAGCAGCAATGTCGGCATCCAGCAGCTCGCCTGGTTCGGCTTGGCTGTAATCAAACTCGTACTTTGCCCGACGCGCCAGTTCCACAAAGAAAACCCGATGTGTTCTGCCGTTGCCCTCGCGGAAAGGGTGCAGAGCATTGATTTCACCCATGTAATACGCAAGCCTCTCTATAAACTCTGTACGTCCCAGACCTCGCAGCCATTTTTCGGAGCGTAGTTTTCTGAAGATATTTTCAGCATAAGTCGGAATCATGTCAGCAACACAAAACACAGTATCACCTTTGGTAAAGAATTTTCCGCCACGAATTTGCCCCGC
>WRNV01000224.1 GCA_009776445.1 Oscillospiraceae bacterium
AATGCCAAAACAAACCTTTTTCAATCTGCCAAAGGAGAAGCGTCAGAAAATAGAACAAGCTGCTTTGGATGAGTTTTCTGAATACGGATTTGACAACTCAAACATGAACCGTATCGTGGCGCAAAGCGAAATAGCCAAAGGTAGTTTTTATCAGTATTTTGAGGATAAAAAGGACTTGTATTTTCATTTAGTGGATACGCTTTTGAAAAAGAAACTACAGATTATCGAGCCTGTTATGAGTAGCTATGCAAGATACTCTTTTGCTTATAACCTAAAAGAGATATTCCGTTTAGGACTTGAGTTTTCCGCATGTAACCCAAAGCTCTATGGTCTGGGCGAAGATTTTTCTAGTATGCAACGTCCGTTTGTACTCGAATTTATGGAGAAATATAAACTTGAAGCAACAGACATCTATATCAGTCTCTTAAACCATGCGATGGAAACAGGCGAGCTGCGGGATGATGTTAATGTAGCCCTTGCCGCCGCTTTCATATCAGCGGTAATCAAGCAAGCTACCATTGACCTAATGGGAAATATGAAAGAAAAGGATATGGTTATGCGAGAACTATTGTCCTTCATTGAACATGCCGTATTGAAACAATAATCGGTTAGGGGGTTTTATTATGCCAAAGAAAATCGCAAACATTTCCGACCCGGCGATGCAGAATATTAGTCTTGCAGGCGGCAAAGGCGCCGGTCTAAGCAAATTAATGGGGATTGAAGGAATCAATGTTCCGAAAGGGTTTATCGTAACAACAGAGGCTTATCACGACATAGTCGGCGCGGTTGTTTCCCCATTTATTCAACAACTAAAGGAAAATCCTGCGCTGAACCTTTCAGATTTGAGTGCGGAAATCAAACGGGCAATCAGCAGTTTGGTTCTATCGCCAGATTTTGAAAAAGAGCTAAAAGAAGCTATTGAATCAATGGGGACAGATGTTGTTTTCGCTATACGTTCGTCCGCAACAGCCGAGGATTTGCCGGACGCTTCGTTCGCGGGGCAGCAAGATACCTTTTTGAATATTCTTGATTTTTCCAATGTAAAATCCGCGATCATAGCCTGTTTTGCTTCCCTCTACAACGAGAGAGCCATCGCTTATCGTATAAAAAACCAATTTAACGAAAACGATGTTTCAATGGCGGTCGTACTGCAACTCATGATACCGTCACAGGTATCCGGCGTACTGTTCACAGCCGACCCTATATCGTCCGACAGGTGTACTGTGGTTGTGGAAGCGGTCGAGGGGTTAGGGGAAGATTTGGTTTCAGGTCGGAAATCCCCCGCGACGTGGCACATCAAAAACAAAGAAGTCAGGCTGGGTACTAAGACTTCTCCACCCCTTGATGAAGCACTGATAAGAACTCTTGCGGGTATAGGGGAAAAAATCGAGGAAGTATTCGGCCAGCCACAGGATATAGAGTGGTGCTATCTTGATGGTCAATTTTACATTGTTCAAGCACGGCCTATAACAGCATTATATCCTGCTCCCAAAAGTCACGACAAGTTTAAGCGTTGCTATATGTCGTTCGCCCATATGCAGATGATGACAGACGTTATGCTGCCGCTTGGCATATCATTTTCAAGGCTTTTGGCAGATTTTGCTTTGAAGGAAGCAGGCGGGCGGCTTTATATTGACATTACGCATGACATAAAAAGCATTTACGGCAGAAAAATGGTATTTCAAAAAGCCGCCAATCTTGACCCTTTGATGGAAAGCGCCTTAAAAGATGTTGTATCGCGTAAGGAATACATAAAAAGTATTCCAAAAGCTAAGGGCAGTTTTGGTACGGCGGCGTTCCTTGTACCGATATTAAAATCCGCATATAAAATCTACCGCCGAGGAACGGTTCGAGATATAGAAAACTATCTTGAGCAACACGCGGAAGCCTTGCAACGATTAAGATGCGGTTGGAATCGCTGCACGGCGAAGCGGCTCTTGACTTGATTGAAAAAGACCAAAAGGTTTTATATGACAAGGTTGCGTTCGACCCGCTTGGGTTTGGCATGATTATGGCGGCGCAATTTGCACAGGGCTCTATCAACAAAGCTGGCGAGGAGCTTCTTGGCGAAAAGAATATCATAAATCGGCTATCGCTTTCGATTGACCATAACATAACATCGCAAATGGGGCTTGCGCTTGGGAAAATAGCGGATATCATCCGCTCTCATCCCGAAACTGCTAATAGAGTTGAGCAAACCATGTCGATGGAAAGAGTGAGCGAAAAAGAAATAGTCGCCGCGTGGGATGAATTTATGGAACGGTATGGTATGCGCTGCCCGGGTGAAATTGATATTACTAAGCCGCGCTTTTGGGAAGAGCCGGGACAACTATTACCTGCGCTTGTCAACAATATTAAACATCTCGCAAATAACCACGGGACGGTAATGTTTGAACAAGGCCGCAAGCAATCGATCGAGTTTGCTGATAAACTTGTGCGGGCAATGCGCGAAAAGCGTGGAACCAAAAAGGCGCAAACGCTTCAGCACAAAATCAATATATTCCGCATCTTTACGGGCGTAAGGGAATACCCGAAATACTTCTGGATAGCGCGATATGATGTTTACAAGCGTTCTATTCTTCGCGAGGCTCAAAGACTGGTTGATGTCGGAGCGATAACACAACCAGAGGATGTGTACTTCCTCTATTTTAACGAGTTGCAAGAAGCTGTGCGAACAGGTATGGTGGATAACGAGAAGATTTCTGTTCGTAAAAGAGAGTATGCGGCTTACAAGTCGCTGACGCCGCCGCGTGTTATGTTTTCAGATGGAGAAGTCCCTGGGGGTAAGTATGACGCGTTAATACCCGAAGGGGCATTAGCTGGTATTGGCGTTTCAAGCGGCACTGTAGAAGGGTGCGCACGGGTTGTAGAAAATATAGAGGATGCTGTCATTGAAAAGGGCGACATTCTTGTCACAAAGTTTACCGACCCAAGTTGGACGCCTGTTTTTGTTTCTATTGCGGGTCTTATAACCGAAGTGGGGGGGATGATGACGCATGGCGCGGTAATTACACGCGAGTATGGACTTCCTGCCGTCGTCGGAGTAGTGAACGCTACAAAGCTTATACATGACGGCGACCGAATACTTATCAATGGCGATGATGGGTATGTTGAAATTGTGTCATAAAATATCAAAAAAAACGCGACGGGCACTCTCGCGCCCGTCGCTACCGTAGGCTATATCTCCATGTCGTGCGCCATGCACGGATGCGTCCTCTGCTGTTCCTGCCGCACAATGCTGTAAATGGTTTCTTGATTTGATCCGCGTCTTTTACCTCATCCCTCAGCTTATAATAGTCAGCTTCAATTGCACAAAAATCATCTTCATCACTTAAATTATTGTTTTTTTTCTGCTATGCTGTTTTAGTGGGGAATAGGACATTTCCCCTTTACAACATAACTTTTCAATTATATTTACCTTATCTTAATATTCACATATAATTGCATGAGAAGGGGCGGCGTTGCATGGAGATTTTCAAACGGCTTATATGTGTGTTTCAAGCGATATTGCTTATGTTGATTGGAACGGCGGAAGAAGCGATCAGATATGCCGAACCATTTTACAATGCCGAAAGCAGACAATCAGGCGATAATTCTTTGCCGGACAGAGGCGCGGCGCTTGATGAAGAGGCTATAACGGGCGGAGGCGCCGAACCGGCGGATAACGCCAGACTGGGCGAAGGCGCCGAACCGGAAAAATATGCCGGATCGGGCGGAGACGCCGCTTCCGGCGCGGATGCGGTCTATTCTATCGCCGCGGCGCCGCGCATCCCCGCGGTTATAC
>WRNV01000225.1 GCA_009776445.1 Oscillospiraceae bacterium
CGAACGCTGTACGCAGTCGAAGCGAAGTCGATACCCCCTTATCGCTTAGTTGTCTGAAGTGGGTTTGGGTCAGTTGGCGTCAAGTGCATACCCAGGTAGTATTATTCCCGATGCTCATTTTTATGTGTATCAGGCGTATCTTGCGCTCCCTGCGGGTCTTGCGGATTTTGTTGGTCTTGTGGGGGCGGGGTTTCCTGTGGATGTTGGTAGTCTTGTGGATACGGCGGATTTGGCGGATACTGCTGATTTGGCGGATACTGTTGGCTAAAGCGCATATTTTTATGTTTGGGATTTTGTCTGGCGCTTATTGCGCTTTGTCGTAAACGTCTCCTTACAATGATTATAATCGCGACGGCTATAACCGCTAAGATAAGCAGTATAGGCAACCTTATGACAAGCCATTTGAATAGATTTTTAAAGAAGTCTCCTACGCCCACAGTACTGGCTGTAAAACCATCGCCTATTTGCTGCCAGTATGTCTTTTGCTTTACAGGCGTTATTTCCGTAAACTCTGCAACTTCGCTTATGTACAGATTTACCAAACTATAATCTACCCTATTCTGCCAATTTTTGAGAGTTGAAGTCAGAGACTCTATGTTGTATCGGACATCGGCGAGCCGTTCCTCGATGGCTATCATATCAGTTACGGTTTCTGATTTTGAGAGCATATCAAGTAAGCGCTCTTCCTGCGTCTTGTACGAATTCAGGCGGGACTGCGTGTCGAAGAACTGTGACGTAATATTCTCCGCGTTGCTTGAAAGAGTTGTAACGTTGCCTAAGGTTTCAAGACTTGACGTCACTGCTTTAAGCCTGTCTGCCGGAACTCGTAGCGCGAACTGCGCGTTGCGATACGTTTGCCAACCATGGTATGATTGCTCATAATTCCTGCCACCGATATCAGAACTCTCGATAAACCCTCCATATTGGGTGAGCAATTTATTTACACCTTCGATAGACTCGTCGAATTTTACAGTTTCTATTTGGGCGTTGACGCTGTATATTATTTTTTCCGCCATATCGACGTCTGAAATCGTCGCAGCAACTGCAGTCGCTAGGCTCATTTCGCCAGGCTCGGCAGTAGCGACATCCATTTTAGAATATTCATAGTCATATTCATATTCCACTGCCGTTTCAATTCTATCAGCTGGCATAGGAGGTGGCGCTCCCGCTCCTCCATAACCGTCACTTGCCCTATTTATGGCCATTTCTTTCGGTTCCATCATAGACGTCATGTTAGCACCGCAAGACGCAAGCGCCATAGTTACCATGAGCGCGATAAACAGGATCAATACTACTTTTTTCATTTCAGTCACTATCCTTTCACAAAAAGTATTGTTTACATTTTCTGTCCTATTATCATAACCAGATATTTCTTTGACGCTATAATAAAAATTTTGTTCCATTTGTAACGGTTCACAGATAGTATTATTACTTTAGGTATTGATTATCACAGTATGCGTTTCGTTTTCCCAGTCTACGCCGAAACTGATTAGATCCCCTAGATCTCTCAGCCGGAAATAGTTATAGTCGTCGATAAAGTATGCCTCGAATTCATATTCGACGCCATTAAAATACAACGACGACTGTGTCAGATCGTACGGTCGCGCCCCTTCAAACGGGAGGCTCAATTCCCCGCCCTCAGGGGTATAATCCATTCCACCCATAAGGTTCACCGAATTATCCACGCTGCTCCATAAAACCTGGAAACGCACATCTGTCCCGCTGAGTAGGAACGCTATATCGCGCAGCTTGAAATAGTGGCTGTCATTGATCAAATAAGCGCTCAAGGGCGTAGTTTCCCCATTGAGGATCAGGTTTGCGCTTGATGGGTTAGCTAAGTATTTACCGTTATATTCGGCTATAATCTTGTCCGCTGCGGAAAAGCCATAGTCCAGTAGCGCACGCGTGTCAGGATATCGCGACGACAGCGTTGAGCCCATCGTCACAGCTATTATTCTGCGCCCTTTCTGCTTGGCAGTGCTTATCAAACAATACCCAGCCGGATCCGTATAACCCGTCTTTAACCCGTCGACCCCCGCGTACTGGCCAAGCAGGAGATTCGAGCTGTTGTACGTAATGCCGTCAAAAGTTACAGTCCTTTTTGACGTAATATTCAAAACCTCGGGATGCTCCGTAATAAGCCCTCTTGCCAACGTCGCCATCCCAAGCGACGATATCCGGTTGTTTGGGGAACCGCCCCAGCAGTCATACAGGCGCGTATCGACGCCCAATTTCGCCGCTTTGTTCTTCATGCGCTCAATAAACGCTTTTTCGCTCCCGCTCAGAGCCTCCCCCATTGCCAAAGTCGCAGCGCACGCCGAACTAACTAGAACCACTTCCATCAGCTGACTTATTCTGTATGAAGCTCCCTCAGCCAGCGGAACGTTCGAATACTCTCTATTTTTTGACAATTCGCTTGCGCCCTTACTTATACGCGTAGTTGTGCTAAAGCTGATCTCACCGGCGCTGACAGCATCGTATATTACGTACGCCGCCAGAATCTTGAGCGTGCTTGCCGGAACTCTTTGCGTATTTTCGTTATAGCTGTACAATACAAGTCCGGTATCGAAGTCCATTACCACGGCGCCTTTCGAACTGATTTCAGTGTTCCCGACATACGCCGCTAAAACCTGGGTCGGTGCAACTAGAGTCAGCGCTATGATTATTGATATTGCCGCGATTGTTAGTTTGTGCTGCCGTTTCATTTTGTATCCAGTCCTTTATTTTTTATTCTCCCAATCTTTATACTCGCTTGCTTGGGCAAACATGCGGGCGTAGCTGGCGTGGCGCGTCGCTTGCGCTTTCCCCTGTTCAACCGCTTCGAGAACCGCACAGCCCGGTTCTTTTATGTGCGCGCAGTCGCGAAACCTGCATTTACCGAGATACGGCTCAAAGTCAGGGAACAAGAGCGCGAGTTCTTCTTTTGGCGCGACCCGTTGCGATTCTAAAGCCGAAAAGCCGGGCGTGTCAGCTATGATGGCGCCACATTGCAACCTAAACAGTTCGACATGCCTCGTCATATGGCGTCCCCGCCCAAGTTTTTTGCTGATGCCGCCGACTAAAGCGTTGGCATCTTGGTCAAGTCTATTCAGAATACTCGACTTTCCCACGCCCGAATTCCCCGCAAACGCGCAAACCGCGCCGCTGATAGCCTCCCGCAACTCGTTTATCCCCTCGCCTGTTACAGCGCTTGTCCTTATTGTCGTAAACCCGGACGAACTGTAAATCTCACTTAACAGCTTTGCCGGGTTAAGATCGCGTTTGTTGACGCATATGATTGGCTCGCAGCTATTTTTTATCGCTATCGCGGTCATTGTGTCGATCAGATATGGATCGGTAACAGGAATAGCGGAAGAAACGACGATTATTATTTTGTCAATATTTGCGACTGTAGGCCTGGTAAACGAGTTTTTTCTGGGATGAATCAAAGTCAGGAATCCATTTCCGGGTTCGGTGTGGCTAAACTCGACGCAATCTCCCACCAGTGGCGTACTTTTTTCGAGCCTAAATCGACCCCGCGCGCGGCACTGAACCATTTCTCCATCGGATTGCACATAGTAAAACCCGCTTGCCGCTTTAAATATTATCCCTTCGGCCATTCCACTTGACCCTAAGTCACGTCAGTCGGCTGTCCGACGAAGCCGTTTTCGTCTGGCGGCGGGTTGTCTGGTCCCGGCTGCTCCGGCGGCGGGTTGTCTGGTCCCGGCTGC
>WRNV01000226.1 GCA_009776445.1 Oscillospiraceae bacterium
ATTCGTCAAAAAATACACATAGGCGTTTTCTTTCATATACCAATCCTTCACGAGATTGCGGGTCAAGCCCGCAATGACGGGAGTGTAGAGTATTCAGTTGGAGTCAAGTGCATACCCAGGTTAGTTTATAGTATTTGTATAATTTGAACTATATTTTTATTGTTATCAAGCGCAATAGCAGCGCAGGGACGCACACAGCTACTAGCGCGAGCATGTCTGTGGCCATAAACCGTTTCCTTGTTGGCGGGATATGTGTGAGCGAATATCCGCGGCAGCGCATAGCCGCGTGTACGCGCTCCGCCCTATCAAACCCCCGCAGTAGTATTTGCCCGACAAAAGAACCCATATGCCGCATATCAAGCGCCTTTTTAGCGCCGGAACGCAATCTATACGCTATTGTCATCGAGTGAACCTCTTCGAGCAGAACCCCAATATAACGGAACGTCATCTCGAAAACCATGACAAAAACCATTGGGACGCGCAGCCGCCTGAGTTGCGCCGTCAGCTCCGTGAATGGGGTCGTGGCGATAAGCGCGAGCGCGGACATGACGCACAGGTACATCTTGAGCAGGATTGTCGCCAGCGATAGCATTCCAAAGCTGATGGCTATACCGCCAATGCTAAACGCTTCCGCCCTTTCAATAAAGACGTTGAATATGCCCGCGAACATGCAAAACGGCAACGCGATAAGCACGCGTGAGAGTAGCAGCTTGTACGGCAACTCTGCAAGGGCCATCATAATGAATGGGTAAAACAGGTACGGTGCCAGGCGGGCAAAGTCGTACCGTCCGAACGAAACGACAACCACTATAAATATAAGCGCCGACAGTAGCTTTGTGAGCGGGTGCAGGCGGTGTATCGCCGTGTGCCCTGCCGAAAGGTTTTCAAGTACCCTGAGTTCGCGGACGCGAGCGCCGATATCGGGCATTTCCCTTCCCCTCCGTGTGTTTGCGTATGTTTACGTATGTTTACGTGAGTTTGTGTGTTTACGTAAATTCACCTGTATCTGTAGGCTGCCAGGCGCGAAGAATTGAGCACGACCAGGATCGAGGCGGCATTGTGTATGACAGCCGCCATGATTGGGTTAATATAGCCCATCGCTGAAAAAACTATGCCGATCAGGTTGACTAAAAACGCGAATACTACGATGTTTTGTATTATCACCTTGTTCGCGGCCCTACAGAGCGAAAAATTAGCCGGCAGCATGGCGATGTCGTCAGACATAAGCGCTATGCTCGACGCCTCGATCGCGACGTCCGTGCCTATAACGCCCATCGCGATGCCCACATCCGAAACAGCCAGCGCGGGGGCGTCGTTTACGCCATCCCCGACCATTGCCACCCTTTCGCCGCCGCTTCTGAGTTTCTCTATCACTTTGAATTTCTCGTCCGGCAGCAAGTTAGCCTCATATTCCGTAATTCCCGCCTCGTCGCATATTGCCTTTGCTGTCGCCTCGTTGTCGCCTGTTAGCAAGATGACGCGTTTTATCCCGATTTTGCGTAACTTGCTCACGGTGTCCGCGATGCCATCGCGCATTACGTCGGCGACCGCGATCCCGCCGAGAATCGCGCCGTCCTTTATCACAACCATTGTCGTGCGCCCTAGCTTCTCGTTTTGGTCGAAGAAATCTTCGGCGTCTCCGCTGCCTACCATCAAAGCGTCGAGCGCTTTCCTGTTTGAAACTTCATAAACCGCGCTTCCGTGCCGAGCTTTTACCCCGCGCCCGAACAGCATCTCAAAATCCGCGTTCGGCAAATTGGCAGTCTTAAACAAACCCTTTCCATCCACAAAATTGATTATCGCCTTCGCTATCGGGTGTTGAGAGTTTTTCTCCGCGATAGCCGCCGCTTCCAGCACCTCAAGTTCGCTGCTTATGCCGAATGCCGCAAAACTTACAACCTCCGGCGCGCCCTTGGTGATGGTGCCGGTCTTGTCGAAGCATAGCGCCGTTACTTTGGCGCATTTCTCTATGGCGACCCCGCCCTTGATCAGCACGCCGCGTCTTGCAGCGTTGCCAACGCTGGCCACCACCGCTGTCGGTGTAGCCAGTACCAGCGCGCAGGGGCAGGCTATGACCAGTATCGTCATTACCCGCATCGGGGCGTAAGTCAGAAACCAAACTACGGCGCAGACAGATAAAATGATAAGCAGGAAATACCTCGCAAAGAGGTCTGCGGCTTTCTGGGCTTGCCCTTTGTTGCTCTGCGCCATATGGACTGATTTGATGATCTTGCCCAGCACGGTTTGTCCGCCGATGTTATCCGTATGTACCTCGATAACTCCGTTTTCGTTTAGTGTGCCTACAAACACTGAGTCGTTCACTGTTTTATCCGCCGGTATCGACTCGCCTGTGATGGACGCTTCGTTGATAGACGCGTACCCTTTGGTTATCGTGCCGTCCACCGGTATCTGTTCTCCGGTTATCACCTGCACCGTATCTCCGCGCCGCACCTGCTTTATCGAGACTTCCTTAAATTCGCCGTCAACCAGTTTGCGGCAAGTCAACGGCACCAGTTTCACCAGCTCGCGCACCGCATTTTTTGTCCTCTCCATGGTGAGTTCTTCTAAGAATTCGCCAAAGATCATCATGAAAGCCACCAAACCGCCGGAGAGGAACTCGCCCATATACGTCGTGCCTATCAGCGCCAGAACGACCAGCACGCCCGCTGTTACTTTTCGCTGCGCGATGGTCGCCTCGAATGTGGATTTGAGTACAGTTCCGCCGCCTAGGACAAGCGGTATGATGGCAAAATGGAAGGGTATGGCCCTTACCCATACGTACTCCAATAACGCCGATATGACCAGTAGGGCCGCTAAACATGCAGGAAAAATGAAAAGCCGGTAGTTTCGCATCGGATTTTTCACTTTTTTGTCAGCCATTGTGTTTCTTGCCGCTGCCGCCATGTCCGCGGTCATGCCCATGCGTGTGGCTGTGGTCGTGATCGTGATCGTGATCGTGTCCGTGGTTGTGGTCGTGGTTGTGGTCGTGGCTGTGATCGTGTCCGTCTTCTCGGTCTTCCTCGTCGATACCGAAGATGTCGTCTATATCCTCGATTCCGTCGAGCAAGCCGTGTTTGCCTTCATGCATTTCCCGAACCTCCCTTCTCCTTCTTTTCCTTTGCTTTATCAATGAGCATAAGAACGATTGCGGTGGCAATCATAGCTCCTATTATCCAAAAATTCTCGCCGCCTACTACCGTGATCATATAGCTCTCCCCGGAAAGATCCGCGAGGCCTAGATCTTGGTTGCTCACGTTTGAGTGGATTATCATTGCGTAAGCTGTTATTTTCGACAGTAGCGCAAATAAGGAAAAAATAGCGGTTGAAAGTGCGATTTTTGTCTTCATTTCTGACACCTCCCATCTCTGAGATACGCACATTATAATATGCGGCGCGCACCATGTCAAGAAACAAGAGGACTGTTCAGTGGGCATCCAAAAACACAGTTTGGTTACAGCCAACGCACTAGTACATTAGTGAAAACTAGTAATAATGGCCAAAACTTGTGTGCGGAGCCTGTAACCATTGCGAGTTTTTGGATACCCCCTGAACTGTAACGTTTTTTGGATACCCACTGAAAAGTAACCGGAATTGAAACTGTTCAGTGGGCATCTAAAAACACAGGTTGGTTACAGGCAACGCACTGGTACTGCGATGAAAACTTGTACAATTTTCAAAACTTGTGTGCGGAGC
>WRNV01000227.1 GCA_009776445.1 Oscillospiraceae bacterium
ATGATGTTCTATTATCGATATCATCATGAAGAGAATTAAGGCTCACTTAAGGTTGACGTTGCAGTTTGTTAACAGAGTGATTGTATTCTTTTTGCATAACAAAACAATATCAACGAGGAGTGACTTATGATGACCAGCAATTTACAGACTTCAAAAACAGTAACAACGGTAAATGACAAGGCAACAAAATTCCAGTTAAGACTCATGATGCTATACATAGTCGCGGTATACATTCCATTTATCATTATCTTGTTAGCAAGCCCTTACAATGTCTTCGTTACATCATTGTCAAAGATTGCTTGGAGGTACGATGGCCTTCCGTTGATTATTCTATATGGCACGTTGACAATACCTTTTTTGTTGTATGAGATTCACTTTTATCTAAAGTATAACAAGAGAGATAAAGATGCTTTGATAAGGCCGTTATTGGCTGGATGCTTTATTCTTGGTGTTGGGATCGTCTTCCCGAGCAGGGGATCACAGACCGTAATCCAACTACACTGCATTTTTTCTCAGATCGGCGCCGTCACTATTATTCTGGCTATTACAGGCATAATCAGGCGTTTTTGCAAGAAAATCAATAAGGATAGCAAATACAAATCCGTAATCGTTGGTTTATTGTATGGTACACTTTTGGTTGTTGTTGCTGCCTTATTTATCACTACAGAAACACCCGCAATGCTGGAAGCAGGGTCCTCACTTGTTTTTATGATTGTTTTTTACTTAGTCAATAAATCGTCATCAGCAGAGCATGTTGAAGAAGAAGCTGAAGAAGACGAGGATACTCTGAATTACACAGGTGAGACAAGTCAAGTCAGTGTGTAGCCGCTTCCCATGCTTTGTAATTAACGCGGTTTCTACCCGCTATAAATGCACTGTAAACGAGAAGTAGTAATGTATCCTTGCTGATTAACAGGTTTGGGCTGTCCGTGGTTGAAAAGTAAAACGGGCGGTGTGGAGTACCGTCCGTTTACCCGCTCAATCTTGTTTTTCAGGTGCGTCATGCCGCAACGCCCGCAGAAGGCCCCGGATTGTCTCAATAACGAATCTTTGCTCGCGGTCATTGCAGGCTCGTAGTTCATTGATAAGTTGATCCAGTTCCCCTGTGAGCGGAACCCGGTCAGGGCAAAGAATCTGGTCGGAAGAAATATCAAGAGCATGAACAAGTTTCCATAACACGTCAAACGAAGGAAACCTCTTGTTATTCTCAACCGCCAAGATCGTCTTCTTTGCAACACCAATGTATTCTGCGAGTTCCTCCTGTGACCAACCCTTGGCTTTCCGGGCGTCGCGCATGATGCTACCTATTGGCGGTATCTCTGTGTGCATCATGTGTCACCTCTGATAAAGTCTACACGGGATTGCAACACAAGGTAATTCCCATATTAGTCACTACGCAGTATAATATCCGACACCTTTCGCTCACCAGAAAAATAAGTTGGACATGATGTAAAAAAAAAGACGTCTTTGTCCAGCTAGTTTGTTATGAAAATTTCATCCGCAAAGCCGTCTTGTCAGGAGCTTTGCGGATGCTATTTATAATCACAAATCTCAACTATAGTAAGCGGCTATCATCATTTTGTCTTCATCGACAACAATACATGGTGGAAAGAGCCTCGTTAAAAAAAGCCGAAATCTATCATCGCGCNTTCACGACTTACAAAGTGTCAATACCGATACTATAGCGTCCCCATTCTCGCCACTATTCGTTTTACAAAATGAACGCGCCCTATGTATTACATTTCTTATGGGCGTGTTTTTTACTGCCTGTTTTTTGTTCATGTACTGTGGTGGTTGCCGATCCCCACCTTTCAAAAATGTGTAACTAAGGCTTCCTATGCGAGCCGCTAATACTATGTTTGATGAAAGGCTTGGTAATAAAATGATTATAAAGGATTTTGACAACGATTATCTTTCTATCAGCGAGTTTGCCGAGATTGCGGGCATGACCATCGAAACTCTCCGGCATTATGACCGGAAAGGAATCTTCCACCCCGCCAAACGAGGTGTTGATTTTGGGAATCAATACCGCTACTATGCTCCAACGCAGCTTATGGTTGCAAAGATGATCCGCGTACTGACAGACATAGGGGTGCCGCTTGACGAAATCAGGGAATTGAAGCAAGCCCGGACACCTGAGAGGATAATAAAGCTGTTCAGTAAACACAAGGAGATCGTAGCCGACGAAATACGTTTCCTTGAAGAAGTCCATTCGGTAATAAGCACATTCAGGGGTTTGTTGAGTGACGGCATCAGCGCCACCGAATCAGACGTGATCGTTGCAGAAATGCCCAATAGCCGGATAATTCTCGGAGATGTCAACAATTATGAGGATTCCGCAAACTTTTACAAGGAATTGACGCGCTTTTGCCGCGCCCCACATGAACCAAAGCTGAACCTATCATATCCAATAGGCGGGTATTTTGACAGCATGGACGAATTCAAAGCCGACCCATCGCAGCCGACGCGCTTTTTCTCCCTTGACCCAAAAGGCCATGAGCAGAAACCGGAAGGGTTGTACCTGATAGGGTACACGCGCTGCTACTACTGTCAGGCGAATGACCTGCCATCCCGTATGACCGACTTTGCCAGAAAGAACGGATTAGTGTTCAACGGACCCGTGTACTATTTATATCTTTTTGACGAGATAAGCGTCACAGACCCGGATCAGTATTTGTTGCAAGTTTCAGCGTCAATCAAGGAAACGCGCCGCACACCGTCGCGTCGTCCACAGCACCGATAGCAGAAGAAACGCAAACCCTTGTGTACACAAGCCACTTTCGTGAAAAATTATTTTTCTGTGATTGTCGAAAGATGCTGCAATTACTGGATTTTCGAGAATTGTGAACTTTTTTCATCCCTATTGACCCTTGTCCGCACAATGCCTCACAATTGAATACAGGCATGTACGCATATATAAGCGCCCGGCAAAAGCTTCAAAGCTATTTGCCGGGTTTTCCTTTTGCCTCGGATTCCGCTTTGAAGCGGATCGGAGGCGTTCATGCTTATAAGATGCCGCAGTCCTCCGCACTTATCTGAATTTCCCAAAAATAATTCAGATAGGAGCAAGGACAATGTTTGACAATTCAAATCCATATACCCTACGGACTGAGGCCGTTGAGGGTATAAAACACTATTATATTTCTTTCGCGGACGGGGAGGGCATTCAACGCGAGACTGAGGTATCCCGCCCTGTCTACTTGGAGTTCCTGCGGTTTGTCAAAATTGAGCGCAACCTGCGCCGCTGGGACGACCGGCACACGGAACAATCCGAACTGACGGATGAGACGCTCTATGCGAGGGCGCTGAACCCTGTTAAGGGTACAGAAGAAAAAGCTTTTGACAATCTGCGGAATGAGCAGCTCCGCTTGGCGATTCAGGGGCTTCCCGAAACACAGCGCAGGAGGTTCGTCCTGTACCATGAGTTTGGGCTTACTTATGAGCAGATCGCGGAGATCGAGGGCTGCAAAAAGCAGTCTGTTTTCGATTCGATAATCCGAGCTGAAGAAAAAATAAAAATAATTTTGAAAATATTTCAAGATTAGACCTGACAAATCGCCTCTGAGTGTGGAAACAGGTGAGAGGGTAATTTC
>WRNV01000228.1 GCA_009776445.1 Oscillospiraceae bacterium
TGACCTCCCCTGACCCTGTGCCATTGGGCGAATACCGTGGTTTCCAAATGATCTTGTCGTTTGACACTTTCGGCAAGGAATATGGCGTGTCACTGTCCGGCGCACTCAGCCACACGGTCAAACTAGGCACGGACATCCACGGCAACATCACAAGGATCGACAATAAGTTGGAGGGTTTCGCCGATTCTCTCCAGCATTGCGAAAGCAATCTTGCCGACATTCAGGCGCAATTGGAGGCTGCCAAAGGCGAGGTGGGAAGATCCTTCCCGCAGGAACAGGAATATGCCGATAAATCAGCGCGCCTCAAAGAACTCGATATACTGCTGAACATGGACGAGAAAAACCATGAGATCCTCGACATGGAGCCGGACGATGGCGACATCGAGCCGTCGCAGCGGGACCGTGGATTGGATAGGTGATGTGCGAATAAACGGGTCGCATATTTGCGATAGTTGCTGATAGGCGTTATGTTTGCTATATAATTAAGTTGAGAGGGTTTTTCGATGAGCATAGAGCATGACGCCTGTTGCAACCTAGCGGAACGGCTTGACGACGTTTTTGAAGAAATCGACAGCGACACTTGCACCGACCTGCGCAAAAACGACGGTGAGTACGCGGAAATGTGGCATGAAGCCATAAGGCTGAAACAGGAGTTTTCAGTTATTGAGGAAGTGACGGAAGGCAGCGGCGCGTTATCCCTGTCAGCGGAGGAGCATAATGCTCTTATAAGGTATCTTGCCCTATCGAACAGTATGGAGAATGCGGAGCGCAAGCAGATTTACTTTCGCGGCCACATGGACTGCTATGCCTACCTAAAAAAGATAGGCGCGATTTGATTGAATATTGGAACAAATAGGGGTGGCGGCTGTATTATTATCTATTGGATTAATCACTGAAAGATAAAAGCAGCCCATTGAAAAGATGTTTCGTCACGCGCTACAGCGTGACAGGAAATGGTCCCGGTGATGTATGACATAAAAATAAGAGGAATTGGCTTCAAGCAAATTCCTCATTATTTTTATGTAGCTAAGAGCGCTGAGAAGGCGCATATAAGAAACAAGGATGTTTCCTTAGCTAATAATAATTATATGCATTATTGTTGAATTGTCAATGCAAAATCTGAGATTTTTACAAAAAAGACTCAAATTCGAGTAACTGGCTATACAGAATAATCATTGTGAGCGCAAAAAATACCGCTTACGTTGTAGCCGCCAATTCGCTTATCAATTGAACGAGCCTTTATAATAGAATGATATTCTATGAGCTTTTTGTGAAACATTGAACTTGGCGTTTGGATGCCGCCAAGCGAGTGCAAATGATAATTCCGCATTATTCCCGCAGATATATCAGCTAGTTGTAGCCCCGCCGTTGTCTCCGAGTCCGCGAATATCGGGACTGGTAAAATGTGTTTTAGCTGATTCCCACCGCTGGACCTGTATATATAGTTATTGAATGCAAAGGCAAGGTTCCTGTCAGTTTTTCGGGCATTATTGTCAATCACAACAATTATGTCATCTACATGCCACTCTCTAGCAATGACTTCAATCCTCCACAAAGCGTCGATATAGTTTTTGGGAAGGCGGTTATCATCGCTTTTTTTGTTTTTTCCGGTGTTGCTGAACACTATCGAGGCGTGTCTGCAATCAGCATGGTCAATGCATTGTTCCATGATGATTTGCAAAAACTTCGCTTTGTCCAAAAACGGATGATCCAAGGTACTCTTGTTAACAAAGTCGGTTGACTTCATTTCCATGTACTCGTTTGCCAAAATGTCCCTTTTATTTCTGAAAAGGGCTGCGGTAATATCGTAAATCGATCTTTTCCTGATACAAATGATATGAGTCGCAATCCAAGGGGATTTTTCAGGCATCGAGTATGGATCTCCGGAGATGTCGATAAAAGCCAGCATAGTTGTTGCCCTCTTTTCTACTTGCATTATTTTACTATCAAGCAGTTGTGATTTCAATATTATTCCAAAATTTTCAAAGGTAGAAAATACAATGGCATTTATCAGCGAAAATATACCCTACATGTTTAAGCAGCAGCAAAAATGAGTCTGCTGGGGAATCAGGGATACCTAGCCTCTCGGCTTGAAACCGTGGGGCTTTTCTATTTGGAAGGAGTTAGAGCATATGAGCAATATCATAAAAGTAGTGTCATACGAAGTACCTTATGGCTTTCCCGAAAGCAGAAGCCGCATGATCCCCGGATATGTGCTGGCTGACGGCACCGTTCTTCTGGAGAGCGAAAAGGACGTGGACGGAAGCTATAAAGGCGGCGCGGGCATGGACGGGATATATTTGCAGACAAGAGATCGTTATATGCCGGTATACGAAAATAATACTGTTGTCGCGTTTATGCCGTGTTCCGTACCTGAGAGGAATACAGGGGGTATATCGGATATGTATTTATACGATGACATACCGGCCATGTTAAAGCAGCGTCCGAATTGGGTGTGCTGGGGCATCCGCGACGCGCCGCTGAAAGCCCCGTATAACCCGGCAAGCCTTCTTTCAGGCAAGCCATCGCCCGCAAAGGCTGGCATCAGCGAAACATGGGACAGCTATCAAACTGCCATCGAGTGCGTAGAGCGCGGTCTGGCACATGGAATCGGCTACGAATTTGACGGCGACGTGTATGGTGTCGATTTAGACAAGGTGTATGATGGAGGCGAGATAAAACCGCAAGTGATGGAGATTGTGGGTAAACTCTCGTCCTATACCGAGATCAGCCCCAGCAAGACCGGCCTTCACATCTTGGTGGCAGCACCCGGCGCGGACATTACGCGCCACAGGAAAAAGGACTACTTTCTGGAGATTTATAACGAAGGGCGGTATTTTACTGTTACAGGCGACGTTTTCGGAAACGCGAAAGCCATTGAGAGCCGGACAGCGGAGCTGCAGGCCATACACGATAAGTATTTGTTGCCTGAACCAACGCAAAAGTCTGTTGATCTTCCCCATCCCATACCGAGCGCCAGTCAGGAGCGTTTCTTGCGTATGGGGCTGGAGCGCGACAAAGTGTTCGCGGCATTATGGTCTGGGACTCGTCGCAACGGCAACGAGAGCGCGGACGACATCGCGCTGATGAACAAACTTGCTTATTGGTGCAACACAGACCTGGACGCCATGATCCGGGCGTTTTTGAACAGCCCGTTCCACTCGCAAAAAGACGAAGCCCACAGGAAGAAGTGCCAGCGGTCTGATTATCTTCTAAATACGGCAAAAAACGCCTGCGCTACCGTATATTCCACGGCGATTGCGGATTATGAATGCTGGCAGAGCAGCCGAGGTAAAAGGACACACGCAAGATGACGCGAACTCGCACAGTTGGAATCTGAGCGTCGGACTAGAATAGTACCAAAGCATTACAGGCACAGGGCGTTCACCCAAACAGGTGAGCGCTTTTTTTGTGCCGGAAAGGAGGTAAACCGCATGAGCCAATACAATGTCAGAATCCGAGAAACACTGGAAAGAGTCGTCAACGTGGAGGCAAACAGCATGGCGGAGGCAAAACAGGTCGCGGCGCAGGGATATAGGAACAGCGATTACGTCCTTGACGCTTCCGACTACAAG
>WRNV01000229.1 GCA_009776445.1 Oscillospiraceae bacterium
GCGTTTTCTTTCATATACCAATCCTTCACGAGATTGCGGGTCAAGCCCGCAATGACGGGAGTGTAGAGTATTCAGTTGGCGTCAAGTGCATACCCAGGTGACCTTAATACTTCCATCATGTACCAACGCTTGAACAAACTCGCAAACAACGAATCATTCCCCGAAAACTATCAAGGTTGTTTTGCCATCGCTCGATATATATACGCTTTGTCCTCCGCCAACTAAGCCTTCCCTTGAAAACGTAACCATCCACATTTGGCTCTCTTCGTCACGGCTGACCTCTATTGTGTCATAGTCGAAATGGGCGCTTACTTCATTTTTCGCTAACGCGATGGCTACTTCTTTACTTGGCACGTCTATCCTTTCCGTGTTTTTGAATCCATCTATTTGTACGCCCGGCTCCCCAACGCTATACATGGATGAATGCTCATAATACGAAAATGTGCCTACATCAGCGCGTACTTGAATTTGCAATTTCGTATCTGTTAAGGCGCTCCACAACATGCTCTCATCGCTTTCTTTTCTGACTAGAAACACTGTTTCGGCTAATGCGTGGCTTCCATCTATAATCGTCACGGTCACGGTATCGTTGCCACTGATGAGTTCTACTTCGTTAGGAATCAAAGGTCTCCAATATACGAGCGTATCGGCTGAAACAGTAACATCGCTTCCAAGCTGAACCACGTTACTCACATTGTAATCATTGCTGACAACCAGTTTAATAAACGAGCCGTTTTCCGCGCGGTATCGCACATCTGTGTAATACCCGCTATACAATGGGCTGATCAGCATACCAGGTATGTGAGACAGTGCGAGCGAATACAAGTCAGGGTATGTCGTAACGTCAAGCGCCGGCAGTGGCATGGTTTCTGGCAACGGGCGTACAAGCTCCCTTGTCCCGTCCGCGACATATTTGTCTACATCGTAATATCGGATATCAATGCCCGGTAGTATTCCGTCCCGCCGCCAATCGCTTTCCCGCATCAGCGTCAGCCCGTTTTCGACTTTCCCAATAAAACTCAAGATATACTTCCCGCCATCCACATGATAAACAGCGTAGTATATCCCCGTCAACACAGGCTGCATTTGATACGGCTCTAAATCAATCTCTGTAACAGCCTCGCCCTTCGCCGCCAGACCTCGCACGTCTGCAAGGGTCATTTCGGGTTTGCGGGAAACGCCGATACTGTTTGATTCTCTGTACCATTGCCAGGTATCATTGCCTAGACTATAGAAATAGTAAATCGCTCCGCTTCTTTTTCCCAAAGCCCATATTTCCGGCGAATAACTCATGTCTGAACTTGGGTCAACGGCAATGCTAAATGACCAACACTCTTCCCCCGGCTCAAAGCTCGTACCCAGAGATTCATAAGTTGGCGCTGGGTTTGTTCCCCAGTTTACATAATCGTCCAAAATACCTTGCGCCTGTTCTTCTGTAACGTATTCCTGTGACGTGTTGCTAAGCAAATACTCCTCAATGTCCTCATATCGAATATCTATGCCGCTCTCGCGATATTCCCATATGCTCTCAAAATAAATGGCGTCTGGCTTCCCAGAGGGGTTCGAGTGTGCGAGCAGGCGATAGCCGCCCTCAACCTCAAAGACCACTACATATCGTCCGGGAATCGTGCTGTGATTCACTCCTTGATATTGCCGCAAATCCTCGAATAGCAAGCCGTCGCCTTTCGCCGCCAACCCGCGTACATCGTCGAGTGTCATAGGTTTGCCGTTGAAATTATCCACCCACATGGATTGAGAGTTATCATGTGGCATGTTTTCGTTTAGTGTATTTGGAGTATTTGGCGTGTTTGGCGTATTTGGCGTATTTTCATTTTCATGTAAATCAGAAACTTTGTCAGGCAAAACAGTTTCTCTCACTGCCCTGTTCACCGCTAACCCAATGCTCAATGTGACAACCAACACCAAAGCCACGGCGATGATCACCCGCGACGGTTTTTTGAAGTTCAGAATATTCTTAATACGCGTCCTCACGTCGCTTTCCCCAAAGGCAAGCGGAGTCAGCAAGTGTTCCCGTTTTACGGAAAGGTTAAGCAAAGCCGTCCCATAGTCGCCGCGAATATCCTCGTCTGTTTTCCGGAGTACGGCTTCGTCGCATGACATTTCTATATCTTTCGACATGAGGAAATACGCCGCCCACATGATTGGATTAAACCAATGCAGGGCAAAAACGATGAAAGCAAACGGCTTTGTGAGATAGTCGCGCCGCCTGATATGCGTCCGTTCATGAGTCAGGATGTACTCCTGCTGCGCCGTGTCGATCCCTAGTGGGATATAGATTTTCGGGCGGATAAAACCAAGCACAAACGCTGTCATGATCTTGTCTGTTTCGTAAACATTGCCATGTACGAGCAGCGCGTCGTCAACTCGGCGCTTGAGCCGTATATATCCTATTGCCGCGTATAGCAACAAGCAGGCAAATCCGAACAGCCACACATACCCCGCTATATTGAAAAATACGTGAATGGGACTTATGCCGCTGCCCGTGTTTAATGGCAATCCAGGTGTTTTGCTCTCTGGAGCAACGGGCGTTTCAGCCGCCGGTCTGGCATACGCATTGTTCTCCGGGTTTATGCTCATGTTACTGTTCGATATGGTTTCCGTATTTGCAGGCGGCAAGGTGTTACTCATCGCTGTGTTTACAGGCGCGTCAACAAGCCCTGCGCCGGTCTGTGCGGAGGGCGTTTGCGAGTAAATTATATCCTGCGGTATCACGGATGCCGACGCTGGCATAAAGCTAAAACCGCTCTCGATGCTCAGTGGGCACACCAAGCGGAACAGCACCACGCCCCATAGCGCATATGAGAATATTTTTGGCGCTTTTTTCAACGGCAAACGTACAAGCATGACAGCCAAAGCGACAATGCTTGCCGTAATGCTCATGTTCAGGATTGTTATGAATAGCGCAGTCATTTTTTTGTCACCTCGTCGATCATGTCCTTTATCATCCGCGCTTCTTCGATCGACAGCGTTTTGCCCTGCAAGAACGCTGTGATGAAACCGGGCAGCGAGTTGTCGAATGTCTTTTCCAATATTTCTTCGCTCTCGTACTTCTGTATCTGCAAACGTGAAACCAGAGAGGTCACAACGGCGTTTTCGTTTTTAATCGCCCCCCGCTCCGACAGCCTTTTAATGACCGTATACGTCGTGGACTTTTTCCAGCCGAACTGTTCGTTGCAAAGCCTTACAAGCTCGGTCGAGTTTATTGGCTCATTTTCCCATATCACAAGCATAAAGCGGTATTCTACCTCAAATATTTTGATGTTATCCATCTTCACGCCTCCTTGAAAAGTCGAATATAATAGACCTAACATGAAGTTTAACACATTCGACCTATGCTTGTCAATATGTTATCTTTGATACGAATTCCTTTGTTCATTCGTTGGTTACTGTTCAGGGGGTATCCAAAAACTCGCAATGGTTACAGGCTCCGCACACAAGTTTTTGCCATTACCTGGGTATGCACTTGACGCCAACTGAATACTCTACACTCCCGTCATTGCGGGCTTGACCCGCAATCTCGTGAAGGATTGGTATATGAAAGAAAAC
>WRNV01000230.1 GCA_009776445.1 Oscillospiraceae bacterium
AAAGTTATTGAAATCCATAAATGAATATGTTAAAATCTGGTGCGTGGGGAGACCGGGCGTTCCGGATGGATAGTCAAAGGAGTACCCCGCATATGAAAACAAAACGTCTGATGTGTTCCATCGGGCGTTAGTTTTTAATGATTAGATCGGGGGTTTTCGTATGAGCAAAAACATCGTTGTTCTTTCGGGTTCGCCGAGAAAGAACGGGAATACAGACAGGCTTGCCGCCGCTTTTGTTGAGGGTGCTGAATCTGCCGGAAANAATGTAACGCTGTTCCGCGTTGCNGACATGCGTATTGCCGGCTGTCGTGGTTGCAACCATTGTTTTGACGGGAAAGGCGTTTGTGTCCAGAAGGACGATGCACAGACCATATTGGACGCTCTCAGGAAAGCNGACGCCTATGTGNTGGCGTCGCCGATATACTTTTTCAGCCTTACCGCGCANATAAGGCTTGCCATCGACCGTACCTACGCTCTGCTCAGAGCGGAAATGCCGGCAAAAAAATCCGCCCTTCTGATCACCTGTGGAGCGGATTCTGCCAGTGCGGCGGATGGCGCTGTAGCCACCTACAAAGGGATGTGTTCACATTCGGGGAGGGAGGACGCCGGCATCATCATCGCACCGGGGCTCCATGCACCGGATGAGATAGAAGGACGCCCTGAGCTTGAATTGGCGAGGGCGCTCGGTCGGGAGATATGAAGAAGTGAAACGATACACGATGGAAGACACGGGAATATACAGCGTCACACAAGAAGATTTGGATGACGCTATCCAGAGATTAGGCAAGTTTGAGGACGCATATGAGAGCCTGATGACCAGCCAGACGCAGATTCCTCTTGATCTGGAGAAAATGCGTATGGAAGGAAAGGAAAAGACAGTCCGCTACAAGGAGACAATGGCACAAAAGCTGATCAACAACAGCATAGTCATGTTTTTTGATAAGCATGGACTGAAGTGAGAGGCAAAACCGGTGTATGAGCGATTTTTTTCAGTTCATTACCTTGTTCCATAACCTGAAATTCTCGCCTCACTTATATAGACGGGAATTTTTGCGTTTCATTGCGTGGCTTATGAAAACAAATCGTCTTTTGTGAATCGTACCTATTAGAAGCTGAAACAGATAATGATGCCGTTGGCTTTTGTAAGAAATGTGGTTTTGCTCCTTTCGGTTTTTGCAATGATACTGTTACAAATTAGTGGAAATACATAATGATTTGCGCTATACTTAGGTTTAGGTAAAGGCGGTGTTAACTAGTGGCTGTTGAAATCCTTTCTCCACGCGTGGAATTGGCTGAAATATCTTGATGCCCGAACAGAGGAGGAGTTAAACATGATTGCAGAAAAAAGCCCACAAATAAAACAGGCTGTCGTGCGACTGCTTGAACTCTCCGCAGACGAAAAAGCCCGTGCGGTTTATGAAGCTAGGGAAAAGGAAAGGCGCGACAATCTCGCCCGTGAACGAGGGGCAATAGCAAAAGGAAAACAAGAAGGTAAACAAGAAGAAAAAATAGATGTAGCTAAAAATGCGTTGCTAATGAAAATGCCGATTGATGATATAATTAAGTTGACCGGATTAACTAAAGGGGAAGTTGAAGCCTTACAATAGCGGATAAAAAATCGGGAAGAGCAGAAATGCCCTTCCCGATTTTTTATCCTGTGTGTATAACGATATTTTATGAAAAAGCCCCGAGAACACCCGCGACTTCAGTCATGGGATAAATCGTCTTTTGTGAATCACCTGGTTGATTGACGGGTATAGCTTCAAAACCTGCTGACAAGCTCGTCCATGCAGACTTCGGCTTGCGCGATGCCGGCGTACTTGCCTGGCTTCACGCCATAGGTCGTGATCATCGTGAGGTGGAGCGCCTTTCTTGTCTTTGTCTCGGTTCGGAAAGTCTCAACCCGTTCGCGAAGGACGCGGTCATATGCGCGGTCAATTTCGAACGGACCTTTGGCAAATTTGATCTCGCAAAGATTGATCACCCTATCGGCGCGGTCGATGACGAGGTCAATTTGCGCTCCTCCCCCGCTACTATGGCTGACCCAAGATGACACATTGCTATGAACGCCGGATATGCCAAGCGCTTCCTTGATCTGCGTGATGTGCGCAAGGCAGACCTGCTCAAAAGCATAGCCGCTCCACGCCCTATGGCTTGCATTATCAAGAAAGGAACTCCAGTAGTTAGCGCTTTCAGTGTGACGGATAAACGTCAGATGAAAAGCAATGAATGGGTCCGTTAGATGGTACAACGCCCCATTTTTTTCCTTGCCAAAGGGATTGTACTTACGGATAAATCCGCATTCCTCCAGTTCGAGCAGAATCCTTGTCAAATTTCCACCGTTTCCAAAATGGATCCGGCTCGCGATTGCTTCGCGGGTCAGACCTTGCTTTTTTGTATGCAACGCTTCCAGTACATCGACGTATTTTTCCGGATTTGCATACAGCGTATCCATCAAACGGTTAAACTCGTGCCTCAGCGGTGCTGCTTCGCCAAAGCATATGCGGTCTACATTCAAGGCGAGGCTGTATTGCCTCTCGAGCATACGGAGATAATAGGGGATACCGCCGAAGATCATATAACTCTCAATCAGATCCTGCGTATTCATGGACACCCCTTTGCTGGCATAATATGCTGCGCACTCTGCAAGGGTGAAGGGCTTTAATGCGATCTGCCGTGTTGTCCGATTGTAGAGTCCGCCTTTGTCGCGAAATATTTTTTTGGTGATCCATGAAGCTGCTGAGCCACATACAATTAGCATGATGTGTTTCTGCCCTGACGCCCAGCCATTCCAAAAATGCTCGAAGGCAGGAACGAAGTCGGATTTCTTGTTGTCCATCCACGGCATTTCATCGATAAAAAGCAGCAAGCGGCCCGCGGGTTTCGCATGAGTTATCAGCATGCGCAATGCATCGAAAGCCTCAAACCAGCTCTCTGTCGCATCCCGGGCATCGGCTTTGGGTTTCCACCCATACTCCCGCAAAGCCTTTACGAATTCAATCCTTTGCTGCCGTGCGTTGCAGTTTGCGATGCCGGTGAAGCTAAAAAAGAAATCATCGCCAAATGTTTCCCGAACAAGATAGGTTTTTCCTACACGGCGGCGGCCATAAATCACCACGAATTCCGCTTCGCCGCTTTCTGCGAGTTCATGCAGGATGCGCTGTTCTTCCACACGTCCAATCATACTGATCTCCCCATATAAATAAAATGCTGAAATAGTATATAAAATAGCTGTTTCAGCATTATAAAGTATTTCGGATATATTGTCAATGACTAGAATAAACAAATGTAACTATAATAAACAAACATATAGGGCAAATAGATAAAATGCTGAAACGGCATAGTATAACCCATGTTTCAGCATCTTATTCAATCTATCTTCCGCAGGCGCCGTAAAAGATCAAGGACGAAGCCTTTCTTCAATAGCGAATTGTTTATCCACAGGCGGCCATATCCACAGGAGGGTGAGCAGCCAGGACAGGGGAAAGCCGAA
>WRNV01000231.1 GCA_009776445.1 Oscillospiraceae bacterium
TAACGCAAGCCCTCACCGGAGTATTTCACAAAAAACTTTTCGTTTCGTGATTGATCTTCATAGCGCACTTCAAAGCCTTGCGTTTTCCACCAAGGTGCTTCAACAATGATATAACCCTTAGAACCAGATATCAAGAGCTGGCCTTCCGATTTAACGCCCAGTCCGACTTTTATACTTGCAATACCATGGTTGTATTTTAAATATGCTTTCGTGTAAATGTCCAGACCACGCTGGTTATTGAAAAATTCAAACCTAATGTCTTTATAATCTTTTCCAAACAGTTTTATTACTGCCAGCAATGGATAGCTCGCCAGTTCCGTAAAGCTGCCGCCAACGCTAGAGGTAAGCTCTCGCACATTGCCAACGGTTAGCTTTGTAGAGCATGCTTCGACATCATATATTTTCCCGATACTTCCTATTTGGGCGATGCTTAAGAGCTTAATAAAACCAGGTGCGTAAGCGGTTTTAATTGCTTCCATAAGTACAAGGCTGTTTTTTTTAGAAAGGGCGAACAGTTCCTCTGCATGGGATTTTTTCAGTACCATTGGCTTTTCACATAAAACATGCTTGCCGGCAGATAAAGCCTTTTTTGCGTAATCATAATGAGTTTCGTGTGGAGAGGCGATATATACAGCGTCAATATTCTCAAGAAAAGCCTCCCAATCGGAGGTGTAAACATTTATTTCATATGACTGTCCAAGTTTCACGGCACTGTCAGTATGCGGGTTATAAACCGCACCAATATTCGTTCCGCTTACCAATTTATTTTCGGCAATAAATCTTTCTGCGATTCTACCCGTTCCGACAACGCCAAGCCTTACAATCTTTTGGATTTTTTCGCGCAATAATGTTGTCGAAATATCTTTCGTTCGTTCGAGATAAACCACTTCGCAGAACCTTTTAAGATAATCAAATGCGCCGCGCCAATCAGAGCCTACAGTAAAAATATCGATCGCATATTTTTGAACGTCCTCAACCTTCTGCCCAACATGGTCTTCAACAATTATCTCGTCAACGAATCCGGTTTTTCTAATATTTTCGATTCTTTTAGACAATGGCTCCACTACGCCGACCTTGCCTCTGTATTCGTCATACTGCTCCGTAGTTACACCAACGATTAAATAATCTCCGAGCGCTTTTGCGCGTTTGATCAGATTGTAATGGCCCTCATGAAATAAATCATATGTGCCATATGTGATAACACGCTTCATTTCAATGTCCTTTCATCGCTTTTCAACCCATGCAAACAGCATGTTTTGGCGCTGCTCGAACTTATAAGCGGGGTTCGCTTTGCCAATAAGTATTCGCAATAAGGTGGGGTCTTCGGGGAAATGATAGGTACACAGGCTCAGCTTCGGCGCTAACTCGCGAAGTGTTTTGGCCGCGCCCTTAATCATTTCGCGCTCAAAGCCTTCTATGTCTGACTTAATAAAATCTACGCAACCAAGCTTGTTTTCAGCGACAAAATCATCGACCGTCGTCACCGTTATCAATTCGTTCCCTTTATCGGAAATCTTCGAACCGTCACTATGCACAGGGTTATTGTCGAACCGTAAATGCGCGGCGCAACTTCCCAAGCCGGACTTAATCGCAAATATCTTATCGCCACAACCGTTTAGAGCAATTGTTTTTAATAGTTTTTCATGATTTGCGATGCTGGGTTCAAAAGCATAAACCTTTGCTCCGAAAACCTTAGCCGCAAGTAACGAAAAATCGCCATACCATGCCCCCGCGTCAATCACAACGTCATTTCGGTTTATTGTCATGGGGCAATTAGCGTCTTCCAAAATGTAAGCATGGCTTATATTAACACAATCCACCATGCCGACATTTTTGCGCGTATAGGGCAATCCGGACAAATATGTAAGAAGCGTTATGCCAAGCTCCGCAAAGAGGGTTGGGAATGATTTATCATAAGGGAAATACAAATCTTTTAATTTCAAGACATCGCCCTGTATTTCGAGTTGGTCTCTAAGCACGCTACCCAACAGCGTGACGCTGTCAGATTCCCCATGCCGCGAAATATAATTGATCAACTCGGGATTTTGCATTACCGCATCATGCAGCGAATAAAACTGCGATATTCGGTTTTTATCAATTCCTGTCGCCTTTAAATCCGCGTATATTTCGTCTATAATTTTTTGCCTGAACGCGGTGACAACTATTTCCGAATCCGGATAGTCGCTTTTCAGCATTTGTAGCGAAATAATCGGCAATCCGGTTATAGGCTCAATACTGTCTTGATGCTCTTTGTCACAAAAACAACAAGGCGTGTTACCTGCGGCTGATAAAACCAATGCGGCAAAAACACCATACCTACCCGCACCATAAAGAACCAGTTTGTCACTCATCATTTTACAATACCTCCTAATCCGCCTAAATCTGCGCTGTTAAGCTTTGATAGATCTTCTCGCCGCAAGTTCCGTCAAGATTGGCCGCAAGCGCACCATTATCGGTAAAACTGATTTCATTCCCAGTAATTAGCTTGTCTAAAAAAGCATTCAGTGCTATCCTACTTTCAGATAAATCGAATTCAAACAATCCATTTATATTCGCACCATATAACCAAGCGCTACCGTCATGCGCCTTAAAATCCATAGGCAACAAAGATGGGGTGATAGAATCAATAGTACTGTCAATGTATGCATTTCGGTACAGCGCCGGTTTGCAGACCGCTTTGAACAATGTTACCACGCTTGACACATCGCCAAAATACGCGTCACTCCACGCAATTGCCCGGTGCAAGTCCGGTGTATCATCATAAATACCCCACCCATCGCGGCAGTACTCCGCGACAATTCGCTCGTATTCAGTCAAGAGCTGCGGTCGCATACTTGAAAATGTCATTTGTGACAAAGGATGCGGCCGCCACCAGAGTGCAATGTCGCCGCGTTCTTTGAAAACCTCAAAATCATAACGGATTTTCTTCAAATGCTGCTCATTTTCCTGTAAGATTGAGCTAACTGATGTGTTGTAGAACACCACTTTCTTATCACCGATTAGCTCACGCCAGGTATCGCACAACTTGTAATTCTCTCGTTTTGCGTTGACAACCTTGTCAAACTTCGGGCTTCCCATCGCCACAAATTTATCCTTTGCATTGCCCAACCTGTTACCAAAGTTTTTTTGAAAAACACTGATATAAATATCACGTAACTTTTCAGACTGTACAATAACTTTATGTGCGTATATGCAACCGGCGGTAGTGCAAAAGTGCTCTTTTAAACCGCCGCCGGTTACAAAATATGGGGTGTATATGAGTAAATCCGTGCATTCCCGCAATCTGCGGCAGAAGAAATCCTGATGGATTCGCGTAACAAGGTTCCCTTCGTCATATGGGTTGAAGGTAAAAATCACATCAGGACCTCTAGCCGCGATATCGTATTTCCGCCAATCGGTTATTTCAATATTGTCTCCATAGCAATCCGTCCCCTCGTAATGCATCGTCCCAACGGAATTGTCAGGGTTTATATCATAATA
>WRNV01000232.1 GCA_009776445.1 Oscillospiraceae bacterium
GAGCGTTCGGCAACCCATGGCTCTTCCAGCAAGCGGAGGCGCTGATAGAGGGAAAAGAAATCCCGCCGACGCCGCCTATTGGCAAAAGGGTCGAAACGGCGTTGTGGCAATTCGAGATGGCGGCTGAGCATCTTGGCGAACGCATAGCCTGCCTCGAAGCCAGAAAGCATTACGCGTGGTACTTGCGCGGGGTCCCCCATTCAGGGTATTTCAAGGCGCTAATATCGAAGGCGGAAACTTTGGATGATTTACACAAAATAACACAAGGCATCAAGCGAGAACTACACGATTAAAGGCTAGTTGTTAATTATTAATTGTTAATTGTTAATTGTTAATTGTTATTTGTTTGAGAGGTCGACATGACGGCGGACGAAGAGCGTATAATCATAAAAAATGTCCTGAGCGGCGACAGAAACGCGTTTGAAGGGCTTGTCGTGGCAAACCAGAAAAATGTATATAACCTCGCGATGAAAATGGTCGGATGTGAGGATGACGCTCTGGATATCTCGCAGGAATCTTTCCTAAAAGCGTACCGCGATCTTAGTGGCTTTCGCGCTGAGAGCAGGTTTTCTGTATGGCTTTATAGGCTGACATACAATCTGTGCGTTGATTTTCTACGTAAAAAAAAGCGCAACGCGACAGTCCCGCTCTCATACCAAGACGATAGCGGCGAGGTTCATGACCTGGAGATACCGGACATGCGAAACCTTCCGGAGAATAATGCGCTGCGCAAAGAAACGCGCAAAACGATCGTCGAGAGTATTGCCAAACTTGACCTGCACCACCGCGAAATTCTCGTTATGCGTGAAATAACACACATGAGCTATCAAGACATGGCGGTCGCGCTGGATATTAGCGAAGGCACGGTCAAGTCCCGGCTTGCCCGCGCCCGGAAAGCCCTGTCAATTATTCTCATTAAAAAAGGAACATTTCCAGAAAGCTATCGTCAAAATGATCAAAGAGTCAACATCAAAAATACGAAGGAGGCGGAGTAAAGTGAATAGTTGCGTAGAGTTTTCGGAGCTTATCAGCGCATATACAGACGGCGAACTGTCAGATTTCGACCGCCACCGCGTAGACGACCATCTGAAAGTGTGCGAAAGCTGCTCAGCCCTAATTGAGCTTTATAGAGAAATATCAATATCAGTCAATGAGTCTTGCGTGTCCGCGCCTGAGTCTCTTCTGACAGGCGTGATGGAAAAGGTCGCTACTTGCGACAATGATTCCACGATAATTATTCCTCCAAAACGCAAGCCTACCCGGATCATATTGCTCAGGTATATCCCGGTGGCGGCTTGCCTTGCGATCATGCTCCTCACATTACCATGGGTTATGAATACGCTCAGACGCCCTGCCTTCAACTCAATGGCGCCGTCTGCAGAATCGGGAGAGTCGCAATTATTGGGAATAGACAAACAATTCGCGTTTAGGGATAACGCGGATATGGAAGACGCAGTAACAGCATACGGGGATATTAGTGGAGGCATAACAGGCAGCTCCTCTGCGCCTGAAGCGGATCAAGCCGAAGAAATGCTCCCCGCGCCCGAGATGTCTCCACAATCGCCAACTCAGCCACCTTACGCAACGATCGCTCCAAGCCTACGAGATTTTGGAAGCAACAGCAAGGCCAGTGAAGATGCTAACAAATACCCCAGCGGTAACCCCAATGACGACGATGCCGCCGATATCGGCGATGCCGGCGACTTTGAATCGACGCCAATGGAAATCCCGCCGCCGTCGCCGAGTATATTGATCGAGCAGAACGAAACGCCGGAAACTGTGTCAGGATATGAAGCCAATACCCCGCTGCCGCCGGATTCCTTAAACGACGCCGTGGTAGATGAGGCTGAGACTGATATGACGTCGTTGGATACGCCAAGTTTGCCTGACATCTTGTATGACGCTTATGCCATCATAACAATAACCGGAAAGCTCCCCCGGCTTTTGGAAGCGTACGAGCCGATGCCCGCAGAAGCTTGGTCTGGTTGGAAAACGTATTACATGATACCGCAGGCTGCCATGAAGGACCTGATAAAAGAGGCCGAATCCATCAGTGAGGTTTCGATTGAGTATAACAACATGGAAGGCGAGTACTCCGTTGTGTTGCACTCGTTTGGCGGCTAAGCATGGGCGACGGTAGCGCCAAAAATCATTACATATAATCGCTTTTTTTGTATGGTTTCAGTGTTTTCCCACACACACAGGTGATTCCTTGCTCATATATGAGTTTATTCCTTGCGGTATCCATCGTGACAAGGCCCCCTACAGGCCCCATGTTTTTGAACACATCATAAATCGCCCCCGCTTCACGGTTTATCGCCGGTCCCAAATCAGCGTTACATGAAGGGCAAAGATATTTGCCTGAGCTAGCCCTGAGTATCGCGTCTCCCCCACTGCGTTGATAGGTGGTTGCGAGAGGCGGAACCTTTGGCACCTGTGGTTGACGCGGTACCTGTGTCCGGTTGATGTTTTGATAAACGGTGTTATCCACGCTTTGTGGCGAATCCCATAGTTTTCGCGTCAACACCCAGGTTATCAGCGGATTTAGAAAACCAAACACCGCCGGCCAGATATTAGCGGTAATAATATTCAAGACAATGGCAATTGCCGCGCATGCGATCACAATATATAATCCGGGTTTCTTACGCACAAGCAAGAGGATATAACCCGCAACCGCTCCAAAAGAAATCAACGCGGATAGCGCAAGAATACCCAATTGTCCCACCTGAACCGCAACAATAGCGCTGAGGACGCCAAGCGCTGAGTTTACAACCGTGCAAATGATAAGCCACGCTACCGCCCCGCCTGATAGTTTGTTTTCTACAGCGCGCGGTTTGTTGTTGTATTGGAGGTTTCGCTGTACGCTGTACGCCGGATATTGGGTTTTTTGAGCAACAGTCGAGCCCATCTGGTTTGTTTTTGTATTTTCCATACTGTCACCCGGCGCCATAGGTCGGGTGGCAGTGTTTGGATATGGCGCGCCTTTTGGAACGCTCTTATCCGCGTTTTCGTTGACTTTTTCCTGGTTCACGTAGAAACGAGTTGGTTTGCCGCAAGCGTTGCAGTATTTGAACGATTTGTTTATCTTCTGGCCGCAGTTGTCGCAAAGGTAAATTTCATCCGGCAGCGTCGAATCCAAGGGCCTGGATTGTTGTTCCGGATCAATTAGTTGTTCCATATTTGACCTCCATTAAGCATTTATCATGTCCATATCAGATGATTAATCCTACTGTGTAGACAACTTGTTACATTCGTACCATTGTAGTCATTATACATAAAAAATAGCAAAATTTCAAGATTTTGTAAAATTATAGCTTCTGACTTGAAACTGTTCAGTGGGCATCCAAAAACACAGGTTGGTTACAGGCAACGCACTGGTACTGCGGCGAAAACTTGTACAATTGTCAAAACTTGTGTGCGGAGCCTGTAACCATTGCGAGTTTTTGGACACCCACTGAACAG
>WRNV01000233.1 GCA_009776445.1 Oscillospiraceae bacterium
GGCAACGCACTGGTACTGCAGTGAAAACTTGTACAATTGTCAAAACTTGTGTGCGGAGCCTGTAACCATTGCGAGTTTTTGGACACCCACTGAACAGTAACAAAACACGCTACTGTTTAGTTGGCATCCAAAAATACATCAATGAAGAAATATAATTGGATAACTATTGACTGATATTAGAAACTTTGTTAAACTCAACAGGTAGGTACCCAAGGGAATAAAGAACAGCAGTACGATGATACAGGAGAAAATAGTACATATGCATAATGACTTCATTGCTCTAGCTATTGCCTTGCGCAACGAAGCGCTCCAAAAAACGGAGGCTTCTTTTATTGAGAATATGCAGGTTTGGTTGGCCTCCTTTGAGAAGCGCTTTCTGGAAGTATGCGTCGAAATAATAAAGGCGCAAGAAGAATCGATCGTTTCCGCCATATCTCACATGGATTTTACCATACTGTATACAGATTTTGTGAATCGGCGATACATGTTGGAAGCTTGGGTATATGGTGAGAAATGGTATTTGGATAAAAACCAACGCAAGGTTGGCGAATATGATATATCTTATCTATTTGTCCATTTTAACGAGTTGTGGGACAAACTTATTGCCCACCGAAAACGCTTTATCGGTAAAGTCAACGCGCATGAGGTCACGGTTTTTATGATGCAATCGCTTCCCGGTCTATACGCCCACATTGTCAATATCGTACGGTTTGGTATTGCTAACAGCGTAGATGGGAAGCCCTTTGTGGATATAGTAAAAAATGATGTGTTCACGATCCGCGTGGGGGATTATATGGCAAAGACAGAGCCAGTATTCACCCTAAAGAAACATAAAAACGCGGACACGCTGGCGAATTGGTTCTCTCATAAGCTGACATTTGAATATATGTTTGAGGATTGTTCCGGCCTTGATTTTACATCCAGGGATTTTTCATATAAGGTATTTCGCTACGTCCAATTTCGCGGAACTATTTTCAATGACGCATCCCTTCAAGGCTGCTCGTTGAACGGTGCCAGTTTCCGTTACGCGCAAATGGAAAACTGCCGCCTATGCAACGCAACGGTAAATGAAGCTGATTTTTCATATGCGAATTTGAAAAATGCGAATCTGGTCAATGTGTATGGAAGGGTTGGATTTGGAAAGTCTGGATTTGTAAGGGCCGGATTGCCAGATGAGGTTGAGTTGCAGCATGTGGGGTTTCTGCCTGTGAAATTTAGAAATGCTGATCTAACAGGCGCCGATTTAACATGGGCCGATTTGA
The DNA here is from genome assembly GCA_009776445.1 of Oscillospiraceae bacterium. Taxonomy (GTDB): domain Bacteria; phylum Bacillota; class Clostridia; order Oscillospirales; family Oscillospiraceae; genus WRMH01. The sequence goes on from WRNV01000233.1 coordinate 1,263, forward strand.
CAGGCGCTGACTTTTCCGGCGCTAACTTGACAGGCACCAATTTTTCTAGTGCGATACTCAATGGCGCGGTATTTGTTGGCGCGATACTGGACGGGGCGATTTTCAATGATACGGCGCTTGATGGCGTGGATTTTGCCGGAACGGAACGGAAAGGCGCTGATATTGTCAATTTGGTGCTTGATGGAAATGTTTCAGTAAGCAGCCACGGCGGAAGAACCGAGTCAATGCGCTACTATGTTATGGAACCAAGCGGCTCCGCGTTGTTGCCCATTATGCCTAAGGGGGACGACATGGAGGTTATTTTTATTGCTGACACGGGCCGCTTTAAAGAAATTGACTTTGACGCGCGTAGCGAGATCATAAGCGACAGGCTAAAGATGCTGATGGAGCTTTTTATGCCAAAGTACGATTTTGAGCCAATAATATTCTCAGATACTGACAAAGAGGGGCAAATGGTTTTTTGGAGGTTTAAGCCGCCGTACTTTGAGGATTTTAAGGCAGTATACAGAAATGACGGGATTATTTCACGTATTTCATACCCTATTACCAATGCGCCAATCGTGTTTGCCGCGCGTTCTCCAAAAGGTGTACGTTCTATTGTAGTACGGATGGCAGTAGCCGAAAGCGCCGTACGTCGCGGCATTTTGGGTGTGAAATTTACAAAGATTGTTGATTAGTGCCGAATGAGCACATCCTGACAAGTTTACAAACTGATTGTACTAATGACTCAGATAGCGTCAAAGTCATTGCACGATAAGCGATTGAAATTGATATGATAGTAAATCGATACTTTTTCACGATAACCGCCGCAATATCTTGAGATGACAGATTAACAGTTGCTGATGCAAAAAAAGGTTTATGGAAGGTTTTTCGGAATATATAAAGTTAAAAAAGCCCTGCGTGAGTTGGACTTTCCGTGTCAATAATTATTTCCGAATAATTATTGACATTTCTGGTCCATTGTTGTAGAATCCTTACCAGTTCAATATCGGAGCCACTTTTCGTGAAGGATGATACTTTACGAGACCATTTCGCATAGGACCACACACAGACATACAGAGGGACGCAAGTCGACTTGTATAAAGAGTGCAATGGGTTCATGAACATTAGAGTCAATACCTAAATTATGAATTATGCATTTTAGCAAATACTAAGGCGAGCGATGCCCACAACCTCAAATATGTTAAACCGTATGCGCTCGCAGTGGCTAGTATCTTGTGGCTAGTGGTTAGTAGACGAGAACGCGAAATTAGCTTGTTTTTTATTGCAGATATTGCAGATAATGATCTGTGAGGTATCAACGTGGGCTGCGCCCACAACCCAATTTATGATCAAGCCTCACGGGCGCAGCCCAGTGGCTAGTATATAGTGGCTAGTTGCTAGATGGCTGGAGACATGGGTTGCAGGAGTTTAGCGGATAGATTCTGGATTAGAGCGTTCAGCATTTTCCCGATTTCACTGAGCAGGTTTTGCGATGTTGCTGTCTGGGCCTGCGTCAAGCATTGAAGGCGAACACAGATCACCAACTGCGTTTCCAACTTCCAATTTCAACCTTTTGCTATGAATAGAATGACGTAGCGATTCCCTTAGGATGGAATTTGCTAAAACACCATTTCAAGGACAATGACGCATATCCATAAGGAACTATATATTCAATAAATAATCGAAAGGATGACTGAAAAATGAAAAAACAATTTGTCAAGCATACCATTTCACTGTTACTAGTTCTGGCAATACTTTTGGGCATGTTACCACCAATGCAGATTTTTACCTTTACAGCGCATGCTGCGGGTGCGGGCAGTTCCGCACTGATGGTGAGCGGCGTATATGGGCAAAGGGAGATAGGCCTTCTTTCGGATGGGGAAAAATACCTGCCAGCATATCCGATGTTCCTAGACGAACCTAATACTGTAAGCTTTACACTGCCCAATCCTGGCTTGGTGCAATTTGCTGTGTATTCGGCGGACGCTTTAAACGCGGCCGGTTATTCTGTCCCGGCACCTCCGCCTTCCGATTGGCTCAGAGAATCGGAAAGTGGATGGCTGGATTACGCAGAATACGAGCCGCAAAATCTGCCTGACGACTGGCTGGAATTCCTGGATGGGGTGGAACCGATCGCTGATCTGACCGGACCGGCAGGGGTAGATTT
>WRNV01000234.1 GCA_009776445.1 Oscillospiraceae bacterium
GGAATAATATTACTTTGTCTGTCCTGAAAAACAAAATCAACTTCCGCTTTGCCCGGTGAACTCCAATAATAAGGCTTGATACCGTTTACTACGAGGGCTTGCATNATATAGTTNTCAGCTAACGCGCCCTTAAAACCGTCAAAGCNGTGCGGCGTATGAAGTATCACATTAGCAGTAATGTCGAGTTTGGAACACAGCAAGCCTGTATCAACCATGTAGACCTTGAAAATATCCGGCTGTTCATATGCTTTCAGCGGCAGCTTTCCCTCGGTTATATTTACGCATTTATTTATCATTCCCGCCGCTGTTAACCAATCCATCGCAACTTCATAATCCTTCGATCGAGCGCCGGACTTAATAACCTTGTATTGGAATTTATGATTCTCTTTGGCTAGCTGCGCCGGGATAGAATCCCATACCGCCATATTCCGTGTTGTTTCGGCTGGTGTGGCATACTTCGCCATGTCTGCTATATACGAAGCGTTTAACGTGCGCTGTACTGCAATAACGAAATCAAAATCCTGTTTTTCTGCGTATTCGCTTACTGCGCGGGGCATACCGCCTACCACAAGATAGGTTTTATAAAAATCCATAGCAGTATCATGGAGTGACAAGGGCGTAAAGCCATAGTAGGCTTCACGGATCAATTCGTATAGCCTTTCTTGCCCGAGCGCCCATAAGAACTCCTCAAAATCCATTGGGAATAAATGAAGCATATCCACCTTACCGACAGGAAAAGAGAAGTTTTTCCTTTTGACGGCAACGCCAAGTAAACTGCCAGCCGCAATAATATCATACTGCGGGGCTTTTTCGGAAAAGTATTTTAGAGATGTCAATGCCTGTTCGCAGGCTTGAATTTCATCAAATATGAGCAACGTATCTCCCGGCATAATACTTATNCCGCTTTTTGCCGCAAGTTCCTTTACTATGCGTTCAGGGTTTAGATCGCGGTCAAAAACAGCTCGAATTTCCGCTGATTCCTCTAGGCTAAAATACGCGATGTTTTTGTAATGCTCCTTACCAAAGTAAAGCAGTATAAAAGTTTTGCCTACCTGCCGAGCTCCTTGCAGAAGAAGTGGCTGCTTTTTCGGGTTGTTTTTCCATAATAACAAATCCTTGACTATTTTACGTTCCATAAAATGTATTCACCTCGCACTTATTATAGCCTAAAGCAGAGGGGAAAGTCAATAGCTTTTTATTTTGGATACCCTGTTTGGATGCCGTCTGCAAAGTAACCGTAACTGGCGAATGGTGAATCGCCATGTCAATTTGTCGTTGTTGTTGCTATGTTTTAGTGATATACTACGTCATAGGAACGGTGCAGGGACGGGGAATTATGTCGCCACTTCGATCCGAACTCCCACCCCATAAAATCTGGTAACTTTGTGGGTCACAGTCTACGTTGGTATCATTACGGCTTGTTTGAGCCTGTGTGGACAGACTAAAGCATAGTTTAAATTTTAAAAGGTTGAAGATAAAAATGAAAAAGGGTTTGAAACTCACAGCAACTATATTGATAAGTGCAATTCTTGTTGTTATTATTGCGGCTGTTATATTGTTTTGGAATGAGATAAGAAGCTTGGCTTCAATAAAAAAGGTCGATGATTACGGCATGTTTCAAATGACATATTACAGTGATTACGGGTTTGATGAATTTCTGAAAGTCGGGGCGGAAAATGACAGCGATATTGAGAGATTTTTGATGAAGCATTTATTGAAAGGTTTGCCCATTAACCTAAACATAACAGGCGGCGGCTGTACGGTGTTCGTTACTAAGAACGAAAACGGGGATATTCTATTTGGTAGAAACTGGGATTTTTCATACTCGCCTGGAATGCAAGTTATTACTCGGCCAAAAAACGGATACGCTTCCGTGTCGACTGCTAACTTGGCATTTGTGGGGTATTCTGAAGATAAACTTCCGAGCGGGTTGAATTTAAACAGCTTTTTAGCGCTTGCAGCACCGTATGTTGCGATTGACGGAATGAACGAAAAAGGCGTGGCAATGGCGTTGGTGGCTGTTCCAGAGTCTGAACCTCCGTTTGATGAAAACAAGGTAACGCTAAATACGACAACGGCTATAAGGCTAGTATTGGATAAAGCGGCAACAGTTGATGAGGCGGTTGAACTGCTAAAGCAATATAACATTTATTTTTCACAAGGAATTGATTGCAAATTTGTAATCGGCGATGCAAGTGGCAAATCTGTTATGGTTGAATATTACGATGGTGGTATACAGATCGTGACTACTGATGAAGACTACCAAATCGCTTCAAACTTCATTGCCTATAACGGCGTAAATATAGGAGAGGGCTTTAATGAATTTGAACGGTACGATAAAGTCAAGGAAACTATTGACAGTAATGACTGTGTTCTGAGCGTGGAACAATCTGTAGCTTTACTTGCGGAAGTAGGTATTACATACAATGGAGAAGATAAATTGGAATGGACTGTGATATACAATTTATCAAATTTGAACGGCACTATTTTTGCTAACCGCAATACCGGCAACTTGATCGATTTTAGCTTAATCCCTTAGATCATGAGTTATTTCCTTTCAACTGGCTACAGCGAATACACTCGCGATTAGTCAGACTATGGAATCCACAGTACGACGATAGCCGCGAGGGTCAGTTCACGCATCGAATCCATCAGTTGTTGTTGTCGCTGATGGACTGGCAATCCGGCCAAATTTTCGTGTTTGCAAGGTGGTAGTTACAACTAATCAACAAACTTTGAAGGGTGGGCTGAGATATGAAAAACACTTTTTGTTGGGGAATACTTGCGATTATTCTTTTGTTCACGGTCTCCTGCAACAATCTGAAAACTACTACACAGTTAGACGACGCGTCACTTCAAAACGCCGCTACGCAACTGCAAGACAATTTGCCGGAAATTACTGACAAACTGGCTATTTGCATGTATGCCAGTGAACCGGGGCCTAGTCTTTGGCGTGATGCTATTGATAACTTTAGAGAGAAATATCCGGATATCGAAGTCACCATTGACTATATTTACCCCACCACGTTCTTGACGAATCTGAAATCGGAAGAGACCGGGGATGAATCGCTAAAGATGGGGCCTGAAGCTCATATTCAACGTATCGAGACAGAAATACTGTCGGGGCATGGCGTAGATATTCTTTTGTTAACCGTGCATAGTGATGGAATGGCGCAACTCTTTCCCGACATGAATAAGGTTGCGCTATCCGGGGTTTTTTTGGATCTGAACCCGTATATGAATGGCAGCGGATTAATTGATCCGGATGAATGTTTCGGGAATATTATCACTGCGACGTCATTGAACGGCCAGCAGAGTTATCTGCCCCTAAGTTTTGATGTTCCAATAGTATTATCAACTCAGGCCAATTTGAACAGCATCGGTTTTGATGTTGAG
>WRNV01000235.1 GCA_009776445.1 Oscillospiraceae bacterium
GGAATAAGACCGATATTACGACAGAGCTTCTTTATTTTAAAAACAACGATATTCGCGTCATGTTCATGGATATGCCAACAACGTTACTGTTCACTCCCCATTTGATCACTCATCATCATTTCCCAATAAAAAACAATCACCCTTAAGAGTAGCTTGAGCTTTGCGCCTCATGAATAAAAAACTGCTAAAAAATATTGATTTTTCAGCAGTTTTTTTGATTTTTCTATTGACAAACAGCGACAAATACGATATAATAGATACAGTAAGTATACTGTATCTATTTAGGAGGTTATATATGGAGAATCTTAACTTGCAACAACTGATCAGTCGCCGGAAGCAGATTTGCGACGCCATCTCTGAAATACCATCTATGCGGCGTGGTACGCTGAACGAAGTGTTTCGCCACCAGAAGTTGAAGGATGGAACGGTAGCGACGCGCGGACCATTCTACAACATAACAATAAAAGTAGGAACCAAAACCGTCACAACCGCGATTCCGAAAAAGGACCTGGACCAAATCCGCCGGGAAGTGCAGAACTACAAAGCTTTCCGTGCGTTGAGCGATGAGTACATTGACGTATGTGAGCAGATATCATTGCTGACTTTCGGCGGTGAGAAAGGTTGACACGATGAACGTAGTATCATCATTTCATACCATGAATATCCAATGCCAGCTGAAAAGCACGGAAGCCCAACTACAAGCGTACAAGTCGGGAGCGAAGTATAAGGCGTTGAAAGCGGAACATAAAGCGCAGCTAGCCAAAAAGGATCTGGAAATCCGTGGCTTGAAGGCTAAATTGGCGACCGCAAACCGCGCCATTCCTGACATGCGCCGAAAATGGACGCAGGTGCAGGAGGATCTGGAGAAGGAGTGCGCGAAGGCGTTACGAGAAAAGGACAAGGAACTCAAGGCGATGGAAAACCGTGCGTTGAGGGCAGAACGGCAGCGGGATGAAGCATTGGACAAGCTCAAAGAGAAAAATCGGGAGTTGTACCAGGTGAAGACGGAATTAGAGGATGAGAAAGGGAAGAATCAGAAACTGACCGCCCAAGTCAACCGGGATTTTGAAAATTCATCCTTACCATCGTCCTTGAAGCCGAACCACAAGAAAATCAAGAACAGCCGCGAAAAAACCGACAGAGCGCCTGGTGGGCAGCGCGGCCACGATTGGCATCCGCGTAAAAAGCAGGTTCCCACAAAGCGTGTCGCTATCCCCGCGCCGGAGGAATACAAAGACAACCCTTTATACAAGCCGACCGGGAAAACCATCTCCAAGCAGGTCGTCAATATCAAAGTATCCCTTGAAGTCACGGAGTATTACACCCCCGAATTCCAGAACAAGAAAACCGGCAGACGTGTCCACGCCGCTTTCCCCGAAGGTGTATCCGATGACGTCAGCTATGGCAGCAGCGTCAAGGCGCTGGCGTTCTTATTGAACAATCAATGCAATGTCTCAATCGATAAGACACGTGAGCTTCTGTCAGAACTGACAGACGGCGCCTTNCAGATTTCAAAAGGCATGATTAACGGGCTATGCAAGGAATTCGCCGCCAAGACGGAGGGCGAGCGGAAGAAGTCTTTGGAGGGGCTTCTCACATCGCCGGCTATGCACACCGACGCTACCGGTGTGAGGGTGAACGGCAAGAATATGCATGTGTTCGTGTGCGCCTTTGGAAACAACGTGTTGTTTTTCGCCAGAGTACACAAAGGCCACAAGGGGGTGAAAGGAACCCCTGTCGAGAGGTACGTAGGTATCCTGATCCACGACCACGATATAACATTCTACAGTTATGGAGGCGGTCACCAGGAATGTCTGGCACATGTCCTCCGGTATCTCAAGGATAGCATTGCCAACGAGCCAGGGCTTGAATGGAACAAGATGATGTATAATCTTTTGCGAGAGATAATCCACTATTGGAAAGGCTTGCGCCGGGGGGCTGCCCCAGATGCTGAGAAGGTGGCAAATTTCGAAATGAGNTATAAAGAAACCTTGAGGATCGCGCGACAGGAATACGAGTATGAACCGCCTAGTGATTATTACAAGGAAGGGTACAATCTTTACAGGCGATTGGATGAATTCACAGAAAACCACCTTCTTTTCTTACACAATTCTTATGTCACGCCTGATAATAATCTGAGCGAACGGCTGCTTCGCAAAATCAAACGGAAGATGCGGCAGGTAATTTCCTGGAGAAGTTTCGAAAGCCTGAGCCTTTTCTGCGACTGCATGGGGGTGATTGAATCGATTCGGGCGAAGGATGAAAATCTCTATGCGGCTGCTGTGACAGCGTTCACATAAGCAATCCGGCATCAAGGGTGGTGTTCCATGATGCCGGTCATTGTCTTTCATGTTTCATCTGGCGGTTATTCAAAACTGCATTACTTGTCTTGTGAAATTTAACCATCTCCATAGTGGGAGTGAACTGTAACAATCGTTGTTCAATTCCGCCTCGCTTTGGTAGGCGGCGTATTGCAGCCGTAACACGTCTGCGGCGTCTGCTTCTTCCGATTTATAGATTTTAATTTTATTCGGCATTTTAAACTCAATTTCAGCAATTCCATTTCGGTTGTTTGTTTAGCATTGTAATCGGTTATCAGGTTTTGATTTAAATCCCTATATGGAATAGACCTGTAATACATTATACACGATCGTCAGCCTTTTGAGGACTACATAAAAACATTGGAGAACCGTCCCCTGGTGATACAAATCGAGTATAACATGGAAACACAGGGAAACCTTCCCTTGTGTTTGCGGCAGAAATTTGAAGGGCTTTGAATGAGGAATCATTATATTGACGGTTGACGGTTGCGTGGGCTGTACGGCGCTAAATCTTTTACCTATACTGTGCTAAATCATTGACTTATAACGTGCTAAATCATTGACTTTCAATATTAAGGTGTTATTAATGAACCCATGAAAAAGTATTATGACAGGCTGATAGAGCCATATCTGAAGAATCTCATGAAGGAATTCTCCGCTATTGCGATCGACGGATTAAAGGGCGTTGGCAAAACTGTGTCTACAAAACGAATTGCAGCAACAGTTTTCGAATTGGATAAACCTAATGACTTTGATTTAATAACAAATATCCCAGATATTCTCATCTCGCAACCCGCTCCTATGCTGATTGATGAATGGCAAAGCCGTATTACCCTCCATTCTCATCTGCCTCTTCGATTGCTTTTAGAATCGCATTGTAATTAGAGATTTGTTCATTGACCCCGAAGAGTTCGTTGCCAAGGTCAGTTTCAATCGCATTGATTTCAGATACAGTACTAGGCAAGTGAACTGTAGAAACGTCCCAAACTATTTCGTAATCCACATCATCATACTCGTGAACAATTACTTTTCTGGTTTTTCGGATAGCAGCCCAAGGAA
>WRNV01000236.1 GCA_009776445.1 Oscillospiraceae bacterium
TATTGCGAAAATGATAATTGTAACTGCACCTGTAAAGCGCTTAGTCAATAATAGTGCTCCCGCTTTGAAAAACGTTACTTTTGAGCATAATAGAATGATTCCGCTTATTAAAACAGCCATGCCTATAATAGTAAATACTGACAAACCGCTTTGTGCCATAAAAAGCGGGGGGATTGCCACTGATCCAATGCCAAATATGAGCATGATGATTCCTATTGATTTTCTCGCCATGCTCTTGGAATAAGATAAAACTTCTGCTAAAGCGTTATCAGCTTTTTTCTCAATACAATCAGGTGAAATGGTTTCGCCGTTTACAATTTCGGTAATCGAAACTTCAAGAATATCCGCTAATAATTTTAGAATCGAAACATCTGGGAAACCTCTGCCCGTTTCCCATTTTGATACTGCCTTATCCGAAACGCCGATTTTGTCTGCCAACTCCCTTTGTGTTAACCCTTTTTCTTTTCGCGAGATGGATATAAACAATCCGATTTTTCTCAAGTCCATGCTCATCCCTCCAATTCAAAACAAATTATACAAGACTGTTCGGGAAATGTCACCCTACGAATAGTAGAGTTGCATGGGTATGGTGTTGCTACTCAAGACGCAACAGGCAAAATTCTTCTTAACAAGGACGACTTTTTGAAAATTAACTTCAATTGTTTTGAAAGTAGAATATAACGACAAAGCTATACGGCGCGATGCAATACGGAGCGCAGCCTACTTATTGGCCCCTCCTGATGGTTTCTTTCTGATAGCAAGCAGTTTCATAACATCGGATAATTCATAGTCGGTCAAAACCCTATAATGAACCCAACCGCCGCGCTCACCGCAAGGATAGCGCTCTGCCCATAATTCCTGCGTCTTTTGCATCAGTGACGATAAGCAGCTTTCTATTAGCGGAGCCTGTTTGTCGCCGATTTGAAGCATGACCGTAAAAGCGCCCTTCTCAAAAAAAGCATAGCACAAATGGCTTGACTTATGGCTGTACTTGTAACCCCAACCGTAGTTGTTGCCGAATGGAAATTTAAGCTCCTTGACAAGCTGATAAACTTCTTTCAGTCGGCTCTCAAAAACGGCAAGGCGCTCGTAGCTTTGCTGTCCCAAGTGTTGTTGAATTATCGTCGCGTCAGGCGTTGCGTTTTTATCAAGTAAGCGTTCATACATTTGCATTCACCACCAGTCAAAAATCTTTAGTTCCCTATCTACGAATTCTAACCACAAACTGCATCATTATTTGATTGGGAGCGCCTTGGACACTTGATTTTGAACAGTTTGTAGATGTCGTTGGCTTTCTTGCAAGTCTCTTGGGTAATGATTTTGTCAGCAAACATCTTGCATTTCTGATTGCGCAAATTCAGCAAAGCCGATATTGGGTTATACGCAGTTCTCAAAAGTGCGTCTTGCAACTGCTTCATAAGCACAGTGACAATGAAAGTCAGGAGCAGGTGCCCGCGAAACGTTTCCTCATGATTATATGTACACATAATTCATGGGCGTATCAACGGTAGCGGCTGAGCAATATGTCTCCGGAAACGGTAGAAAAGCTGTAGCCGCCTGTACCCTCGCGCCCTTGGGACTCGTTGTGTAAACTACCCGATGTGCTGCTGAAGCTGAATTGGTAGCTGCCGTCCATTCGCACGGCAACATCTCCCGAGACCGAAGACAGCGTCATCGACCGGGGTTGAATCGGCAGACTGGTTGAGATGTCGCCGCTGACTGTAATAACCTTCAAACTCTCAGTCCGCACATCAGATAATATGACATCACCGGAAACAGCGTCTGTGGTCAGGGCGCCACAGGAAACTTCTGCCGCAGTAATACTGCCTGAAACAGTGCGGGCAGTCAATGACCCAAATGATACGCCAGCATTTGCGGAAACACTGCCGGAAAGAGTCAGCGCCTCCGCGATTCCTTCCCAGTTTTCCGGCAGATAAATGGTCGCCAGCGCCTGCTGATTAACCGACAACCTTATTGCCCGGTGGTCGTCGTATTTGATTAAAAGTAATCCACTTTCCAGCGATACCGTCACATCATGTGCTTCCGGTATCATACCAGATAGTTCTACCCGCAAAGAGCCATCAGGCGAACATTCAAACGAACAACCGAGATTCCATGATCCTGCCACCGCTACGCTATCCACACCATTAAAGGTTTGGTTATAGTCAAGCGGCTTGTATACAGCCTCAGGAGCAGTGTTCCAGCCACGAGTTCCAAAGTTGCCCAAATCAATATTGTCTAGTGCGGGTAGGCCTTGAAGCGCTTCATCCATAATATCGTTAATGTAATCACTCAGTCCCCTAATCAGGCGTGCATCCGGCATAGACGGTATGTTCGGTGGATGTCGTAGCGCAATAATTAGCGTGGACAGACATAGCGCGAACAGTAAGGCAAACGCAGTAATGAGGATCCATCGGCGAGGTTTCCCGCTTTTAATAGGCGGCGGTGATGAGCGCGGATCTACATTGTATTCGCTAGCGGCTTCAACAGGCGAACCTAGTTGCTGGATGGTTTCAGCGTCGCTTTGTCCGGCAGCCCGTCCGTCGTTGAAATGCTGCCTGTAGTCGTCCAAAATCTCTTGGCGTTCTACTATACCCCGGTTAAGTAGTGCTTCATCCAACAGTAAGATATAATCTTTCTCTGTCATTGTGTTCATCCTTCTTTCATGTATTAAGTAATCGATTTACCGCGCCGGAGAATGTTTCCCACTGCGTACGCATGGCTACATAGGCATCGTTGCCTTTGGGGCTGATACGGTAATACTTGCGAGGCGGCCCTCCAGATGATTCCTTCCAATAAGTTGTCAACAGGCCATCATCCCGCAACCGTTTCAGCAAAGGATATACTGTTCCCTCCGACATTTCGATCTCTTGAGGGATGGCGGCTACGAGTTCGAAGCCGTAGTAATCGCGCCGAATCAGAAGAGATAGAATACACAGTTCGAGCGCGCCCTTTTTCAATTGTGTCATCATGATCTCACTCCTCACCGGAACCTCTATAGTATATAGCATAGTACCTTGTAATACAAGTATATCTTTTGAATTTTTTCAATTTTTTCTTTGAAGATATAATTGGCTTCAATTATAACGTATAAATATTGAAGGATCTGTCCAAATATCACACAGATTGTTTATACTTAACTGGGTAGCCGGGAATTTATGTGATTATTATACCGCAGTTTCTAAAGCGAGACAAATTCTCGTGCTGTTTAGTGAGACAATATCACATGTGGTTCGTTACAGTTCACGGCTAACCGGAGCTGATATCCGCATCCATCCGTGTCTCGCCACATCAAGGAAAAGCAAGCAGCAAGTCACATCGACCCGACCACCCAC
>WRNV01000237.1 GCA_009776445.1 Oscillospiraceae bacterium
TGTAGCGGCGCCCACAGTAAACAGCGTCACGGACAACCCGAAACTCGGCTACAAAGCAGCAACACCACAGTTTGTACCATCGCTTCCGACAACAATCACGGTAACAAACAACGTGATCAGGGTCTACTACGTAGCCGTTCTTTGGACAGTAACATTTGACCTGGCTGGCGGAACCCGGACTGGCGGCGGTGAATTGACACAAACAGTGCCACAAGGCGGAGCGGCTGTATCCCCAACTGTTACCAGAAGCGGCTTTACCTTTGTCGGTTGGGACAAGGCTTTTGACAACGTTACATCCAATATGACAGTGACGGCGCTTTGGAGCGCGATCACTTACACAGTAAACTTTGACCTTGCTGGCGGAACCCGGGCTGGCGGCGGTGAATTGACACAAACAGTGCCACAAGGCGGAGCGGCTACCGCACCCATCGCAACCAGAGACGGTTACACCTTTGTCGGTTGGGACAAGACCTTTGACAACGTTATGTCTGACATGACAGTAACGGCGCAGTGGAGCGCGATCACCTACATTGTGACCTTCGACCTAGCTGGCGGAACCCGGACTGGCGGCGGTGAATTGACACAAACAGTGCCACAAGGCGGAGCGGCTACCGCACCCATCGCAACCAGAGACGGTTACGCCTTTGTTGGTTGGGACAAGACCTTTGACAACGTTACATCCAATATGACAGTAACGGCGCAGTGGAGCGTAATAAGCTACAAAATAACCTTCGACAGCGACGGCGGCACACCAGTAGCTGATGCGTATGTGGACTACTTAGGCAAAGTAGCTCAACCCGTTCCTAACCCAACAAAGGACGGGTACACCTTCATAGGCTGGTCCATAGGCGAGGTTTTGTATGATTTCAATACGCCCGTCACAGGAAATCTAACGCTGAAAGCGGTTTGGAAACTTACCACTGACGTTATACCTGTTACATCGATCAAAATCGTCGCTCCCGCGCAAGTAACAGTTTTGCGTATGAGCAAATATGCCTTCACAGTAACTCTGAACCCAGGCGCGACTAGTGATGGCATTATCTGGTCGGTTACTCCCGCCGGGTTCGCGGCTGTCAATCCAACCACCGGCGAAATCATCACGCAAAGCAAAACGGGAACAGTATTGCTTACAGCTACCGACATTGCAAGCGGTCTGAGCAGCAGCGTCGTTCTAAGAATTATATAGCAATAACTGTGAACGCTGTAGTAGTTTACGTCTGCTATGAGATTTGAATAAGTCCACAATTATACAGGCTCTAACGAAATCTTCCAAAGGGCTGTTGAAATATCTAAAGTATTTCAACAGCCCTTTGTGTAATAGTAGGTACAATCTGGGAGTAACTGACGTGGGGCAGCAAGTAAAAATCGCGCGTACTGAAACTACAACTACTAACAATGCATTTGAATACTGCAAAAATCAATAATATCGGTTCATGACTACATAGTGAACAATTACAAAGGACATCTTGTTTGGTGCCTCGGGAAGGCAATATCACATATGGTTCAGACATGACGTCTCAACTCTGGCAAAACAATTGCTTTTTTGTTTTAAATGCTTTAAAATATCATCAATTTGATATCGGCCTAATATCGTCCGTTTTTATCGGGTTATCCGTGAAAGTAAGGAAATCAGCCAGGTGTGATGGAGGTTTATTGCCCCGCAATGACTCGGTATTAGTAATCTTGTATTGAATATAAGCTTTCTTTCACAAACATATAACAACGCCAACCCGGATTTATCCAAACAGAATGTTACATTCGACGCAGGTCGAAAACAAAAAATATGGTAAATGGAGGAATAACTTATGCAAACAAGCAAATTACGTAATCGGAAAAGTCTTTTGAGCATCTTGCTCACGCTAGCGATGGTAATATCCATGTTGCCAACACTAGCAATACCAATAAGCGCAGCACCGGAAGTAAAAATTGCGTTTGACCCGCCAGGGCCAGGACCGATTGAAGTAACGGCTGTAGAATTTGACTATGAGACAGAGGTTACTCAAACAGTAAAAGTTGTGAACGATGGCGACGATCCGACAGGGGTGATTACTATCGGGATAGATAGTAGTGCTAATCCGGATTGCTTCAAATGGGCTGTAGGAGGCAGCTCAATCGAAGACGTGAATGAGATTTCTACTGAAGACATCCCAGAATTTAATACTCTCGGCGATGAGGTGGAAATTACTGTAATACTCATTACTGATTGTGATCCAGGAACTTACACCGCTACTATTAATGTTACTAGCGTAGCAGGTCTGAATGATAGCATAGATATTATTTTCACAATCAACCCCGAACCAGTGGTATCCATTTCGCTTACCCCTAGCGAAGAAGAAATAACGGTTGTAGAAGACGGCTACGGCCCAGAAGCTTCAATTGTAGTAGCAGTTGAAAACGTAGGCAATGTGCCGACAGGGGCACTTACCGCTGATATAGAAAGCGATGATTTGGATTGCTTCGAGTGGGCTATTGGCTCTGCCCCATTCGCACCCGCAACGGTGCCAAATGATATGGCTTCTATCCCAAGCTTGGCTGTTAGCGGAACCTCAACCATAACTATCACGCTCATACCCGGCTGTACGCCGGGCATCTACATAGCCTTCATCACTGTTTCTAACGCAGATGTTTCGGCGATGAGCGTACCACTTGTTTTCAAAGTCAATGCCAATCCGACAGGGAATGCCAATTACACTGTGAGGTACAACACTGGCGAAGGAAATCCCGCAATTAGCGACAAGCAGGGTGTCGCATGGACTGACGCCAACCTACTGCCGACCGAAACTCTTACTAGGGCGGGGTACGAATTTGGAGGTTGGTACACTGAACCCAACGGAGGAGGGTATCAGGTAACAAATAACACGACGTACTCTCAACTAGCAAATCACAATGTTGAAATTATGTCAGTAGATATCTATGCAAATTGGGTCGGCACGGTTCCTACGCTGGCAGTCGGTTCCGTTGTTGGCGTTGCTGGAAAAACAATATCAGTACCAGTCACGGCGTCGGACAGTCCTTTGCTCGCGTCGTTGAAATTCGATGTTAATTACGATACTGACGCGTTGATACTAACAGATTTGACGCTGCCTAGTAATTCAGGTTTTTCAGCGCTTATTGGGCCAGACCCTGGCCAAGATATGATCAGCCTTGTCCCGAATAGGACTGATTCGATTAACCCAAACGGCGCTCTGCTCACACTCACTTTTGAGATATCCGAAAATGCGGTTCTGAGCGAATATTTGATATCTTTACAAAACATCAAGGCATCTGACGAGAAAGATATCAAGATACAGTTTTCCGTGGAAGACGGTTCGGTTAAGGTGGTCCGCTA
>WRNV01000238.1 GCA_009776445.1 Oscillospiraceae bacterium
CTTTCGGTCAATAATTCGGTCATGATTCGGTCATTAGTTTTGACCGAATCACCGCCGTTAAGCAATCTCAAATACCTTTCACAAGGCTTGCACAAGACCATTACGCCCACATCGGATATATCATATTCCGGCAATGGCGCATCATACTTAGCACAGGCTTCTCTAATCTTATCGAATCCTCTACCCCAAGTTTCAATCATTCCGCTCTTAAAAAAGATTTGCGCCAACTTTGGATTGAACGGCTTCGAAGAATGCTTCGCAAAAAGCTTTTCCGTTGTATTCAGATTGGGCGGCATAGTCCCATCATTCTGAAACTCCCACGATTAAAATCGTGGGGTTCTTAGGTACGTCCGCTTCCTACAGTACTCGAAAGCCGCTGTTTACTAACTGATTTCCCTAAGACTTTCACTGCCAAGACTCCCATTGGAGGCATTAACGGCAGCATGTCGCCCGTTTCAAGACGGGTTTGCTGGAATTATATTGCTATGCTACTAAGGTTCTTTTGCCCTGTTAGCCTTTTAACTTCCTTGTCGTGCAATTCAAGGAATTTCTCGAACCGTTCATTGCACTTATTATTGTCAATCTTCTTCAGCGTATCGTCCACGTTCATGACGAGGAAGGATGAATACATATCTCGCTGTACCATCTTGCCGTCAATTTCAACCCACCGTTGGCTAAGTTTTTTCTTTGTGCATTCTTCGGTTATGTGATTGTACTGGCTCGCTTTTATTGCCCGCGTATCCACTTTGTATAACTGCGTTCCATGCCATTTCAGCTTGTTGTCGAGAATCGTCAGGAACATCGCGGGAGCTTTATTGGCTATGCTTTTGCCGAACCGCTTTTTCCGCTTGAACTCCCCTTTATCGTTCTTCTCCGTTATCTTTGCTCGTCTCTGCAGGCCTTGGAAGTTCATCTTTTCGACCTTTACGTTATTCCCCAATTTAACGATGTCGTTTGCTTGAATGCTGTGCTGCATCCGCCGCACGGCAGCCTGTTTTCGGTATACCTCCCTCAGTTCTTCCTGAGTTTCTAAATAATGGTTGGAGCGTATCCATTCGACTTTCTTGCCGCCCTGCTTCTTGGAAGTACCGTCTTCGTTGAAGTTGTTAGGATTGGTAGCCCTGCGGCTTCTATCCTGCTTACGGAGCAATCTTCGCTTCTCATTTTCAATATTCTGCACTTTATCGGCAAGTTCGTATATGTTGACGCTGCTTTCGCTTATTATCGCAACCGTCTGAGTGCCGATATCCAGTCCCACGTCGCCCTTTCCCATGCATCGTTTGAATTCGCCGGTGGCTTTGTCTATCTTGGGAGGAGCGAAGCCTTTGAATACTATTTGTAGGTAGAATTTTATTTTTCCCCTGACGTGCCTTCGAACTATCCTGCAAAAGGCGATTTTGTTTTTAAACGCCATTACCTCATATGGGTTCTTATGGTCTATGATGACGGGCATCTCCAAACCATTCCAAATCAAGCGTCCTTCTTTGAATCGAATTCCCGTGCCGTTGCTCTTACCTTCAAGAGAATTGAACTGCCCGAATTTTTTGTAGTGCAGTTCCTTCCCCTTGCCGAACACAACGTCTTCGTATGCGAGCCATAGCCTCGAAGCTATTTTCTGCGCTGTGAAGCTGTCTATATTGTCTTTAAAATGGTGCTGCATCGGCTTCACGTCTTCATGGAAAGCGAATTCGTTGATTCTGTATCGCTCACGCAAATCGTTTAGACAGGTGGTTATCGCGTCCTTGTCCTTTTTCAATATTCTGTCTTGCGGACTGTTTGCGAGCTTGCTGGCCGTCTGCCTTAGCTGCTCCATGAGATTTCGGTATTCCCTCGTCTTCACCATTTCACGGTATCTGCGGAGCGTGGTTGTCAGTAGCGCGTTGTATATCTGCCTTCCGATTTCCATCCGTTTGTTTAGGATCTCTATTTGAAATTGCTCCGCGTTTAATGGAAATTGCACTATGAAGCTTGGGGTTTCGTTTTTCTTCAATAAATTCACCTCCTTAACTTCGCGGTTTTTGGGATTCTACGTATCGTTTAATGGTCTCGCTACTCACATTCCCCGCCGTGGACACGAAATAGCTGCGCGTCCACAATCTGTTGGAGTGCGAAAGCTCAACAAATTCTTCTCGGATATGTTTGCTGATGTATCCTTTGACCCATTTCATTACATCTGCTGGACTTAATGTCGGCGGGCAATTCAAGAACAAGTGCGCGTGGTCTTTATCGCATTCTATAGCGATTACTTCAATTTCTAACTCCTTGCATTTTTCATTGACCAGTTCCTTGAAACGCCGTTCAACGCCATCGATTAGGAATATCTTTCTCCTGAATCTGGGGCAGAATACGAAATGATAGTTGATAAAGGATACCGTTGTGGCTGTACGCCTATATATTTCTACCATAATGGGAGTATATCACGCCGTGTATCCATTGCCAAGCATAATGGAGACATATTGCTGTGACATTAATGTTACAGTAATACGATGGAATAAGGTGTCGCTATCCATCCCACCACTGAAGTGGTGGGCTTTCCGCGACATTTTTGTAAATATATACCTTATCCTCATACACGCTTATCTGAATTGGGTTGCAATCCCTGTAATCTTTGTGCACGATAGCATTCAATAAAATCTCTTTAAATGCGTCAGGATGAATCATGAACTGCTCGATTCTATGTATACCTTCATAATCGACCAAAGCCTTCATATACTTGGTATAGACCAAATCCATCGTCTTGTCTACCTGCTCAATCAGAGAGCCATAAACTTCATCCATATACCGTATATCGGAGTCTGTGACAAAATACCCGATCTTAATATGCGCGCCTGCAACCCATTTTTCCGGATCTTTGTGAAACGCCATAACAGCGGCGCGTACAAGATGCCCATCGTCATCGAACAGATTGAGGTTTTCAAGCAGTACCTGATCGCTTACTTCCACATCCTCAAGAGAGAGCCGCCCTTTCGCAACCGCTTTTTCTTTGAAATAGTCTATTGCGTCCCGCCTCAAATCATCTGCCGTTACTTTTGGAATGGGGGTAGCATCCCATGTCCGACCCAAACTTTTTGACAGTGTTCTTTCAAGTTCCACGCCTGTAATCGTCCTCATTGTACTCCCGGAGCGGTAGTAATACTTGCCACGCAGGCTAATAAGCGATGGGTACTTCTCGACTACGATTTCCAAGTATTCATTGTCACCGTCATGTAAAAGGTTTACATCTGCGATTATTCCCATAGTGTTTGTGATTTTGTCAGGAATCTTCTTGAGCAACTCTTTTGCATTGACTACTCCCATTATTTTGCCGGAGTC
>WRNV01000239.1 GCA_009776445.1 Oscillospiraceae bacterium
GGCTCCGCACACAAGTTTTGACAATTGTACAAGTTTTCACCGCAGTACCAGTGCGTTGCCTGTAACCAACCTGTGTTTTTGGATGCCCACTGAACAGTTTCGTCGAAATTGTATAATAAACATTCATATCAATAAACATTCATTGACACTCAGAAGCATAGCCGATATAATGAACTATATCGGTTTTATACTTTTCATTGCTCTAATTCAACAAATGGTCGAATCTTTTATGATTTTGCATAAGGGGGGGAGTTCGCGCCAGATGTTTCAATTCTTTAAAGCAGTGCTAAGCTCATGAAACCGAAATTGATGTGTGGCACATTTCACGTATCTGAGAATGAAACCTTTTTGATACTCAAAATGGCGACAGGGACAGTGGAATGCGCCTGTTTAGTGAAAGAAAGGAGACTAAATAAGTGAATCATAAATCTTTTAGGAAAGTAGTATTATTAATACTGTTGTTGACGTCAGTCATAGCAATCACGATTTTTGGCAATTCTGCAATACCAATGGCCGCGACCATAACCGAAACCACATATGTCCGTGTATCGCAACTGTCCGAAATTGACCCTGCGGAGGACTATGTCATCGCGATCGACAATGTCATACCGCTCGGCGCCTCAGGTTCCGACCCTGAGATGATGGTTGCTGTGATGACCGGCAAGCCTGCCGATTGGTCGGTTAACCTTAACTATGAACCATTTGGCGCTGAAAAGGACGCAAGCTACATTGGGCTTGTGTGGAGATTCGAGCCTGAAGGCTCGGGCTACAGAATAAAAGTTTCCGGAGGCGGCACTAACGATTACATGCGGGAAACCACTGGTCCGGCGGTGACGTTAGGCGCGGCGCAAACGCTGTACTTAACGCCCGCCAGCGACCCGGCAAACGGGGACGGCTTCCGCATAAGGACAGGCGCCGCAAGCGGGAATTACTTAGCTTTTTCAAACTCATATAATCCAGGCGGCGGTAATGTCTCGGCTTTTGTTTTCGCAAGCGGTACTACCGACAGTGTTTTCCGTTTCTACAAAGTTGTGGAGCAGATTTCGGAAGTTATCGACGAGCCTGATTTCTCCGGAAACGAGTGGAACACGAACACGGTGTACGCGGTAAACAAAGAAGAGCCGCACGCAAACTTCATAGCTTACGACAATGAAGCTGACGCAAAGGAATATTTCACCCTATATAAAGAAGAAAGCAACTATTACTACAGCCTCGACGGCACATGGAAATTCCGGTGGGATCACAACCCGGCAAACCGCCGTACGGAAGCCAACACCCCGGGCTTCACGACCGTGGGCTTTAACGACAGCGCTTGGGACGATACAAAAGTCCCTCTGAACTGGCAGGCCAACTTCAACCCGGACGGCACGTTCAAGTATGACGGTTATATATTTATGACGTCAGGCACGGCTTGGGGCGGCAGTTACCGCAACCCGCTCACCGGATCTAACGTTACTAACTCAGCTACGCAACCTGCCGCGCCCGCAAACTACAACCCGGTGGCCACATACCGCAAGAAATTCACCATCCCGCAGCAGTGGAAAGACGAGAACCGTTCCGTATTCGTCCTTTTTGACGGCGTCGGCGCAAACTGCTATGTCTGGGTCAACGGCTATCAGGTGGGATACGCTGAAGACAGCTTTACTCAAAAGGACTTTGATATCACGCCTTATGTCAATTACGACGAAGAAAACGTCATAACTGTCCAAGTCTTCCGCTGGTGCGCGGGAAGCTGGTTCGAGCTGCAGGATATGAACCGCCTTTCAGGCATATTCCGCAGCGTCGGCCTTGTAGCGCGTGCCAAGGTCAACCTCTACGATTTCCAGACGCTCACCACGCCAGTCGCGACCGGCGCGTACAGCGGCAACTGGAACCTGAACATCAGGGCACTGCTGCGCGACTTTGGAGCGACGCAATCCCAGAGGAACAACGCCCGCCTAGAAGCGAAACTTTATGACGCCAACGACGCTGTTGTGGGAACTGTGGCCAGCACTACGGCGCCGTCATTTACAACTAGGCAAAATTCCTTGAACAATAGCTACTCCGGTGCCGATGTGAACCTCAACATGGTCGTCACCACACCTAAACTTTGGTCTGCGGAACACCCGAATCTATACAAGCTGGTACTTACCCTGTACGACGGCGGCAAAGCCACGGAGATTACCTGTATTAGGATCGGTTTCCGCGAGGTAAGGATAGTCAATAACTACACCTCAAACGTACGCTTCCAGATTAACGGCTCGCGTATCCTCATGAACGGGGTAAATCAGCACGAAAGCAACCCCGAGTCAGGATTCACCCAAAACCTTGACCTTATACGCGAGGATATTGTGCTAATGAAGCAAAACAACGTCAATGCTTTCCGCATGTCGCACTATCCGCATGATACCCGCTACTATGACCTGTGCGACGAGTACGGCCTTTATGTCATGGATGAATCCAACACTGAGTGCCACGGGGCTACATCCGTCGTTGGCTCGTTGGCTGTTGTAAACGCTTGGGGTCCGTCCCTCCGTGACCGCGTCAATTCCATGATGCAACGCGACTGGAACTACCCCTGTGTGATCTCTTGGTCTATGGGGAACGAAAACAACAGTGTCAACAGCGCGGCTCAAACGGCATACCACGACTGGACGACACATTATGCCAAGGCAAAAGACCCGTCTAGGCCAATACACGCCCAGTACCTTCAAAACGGATCGACCTCAACGTCGACGGCTGGACCTGACTGGTACAGCGGAATGTACGCGACCGCCTCCAGTTGGCAGTCTACAGTTAATTCAGCGCTCAGGATAACTGTCCAGTGCGAATACGCCCACGCCTACGGCAACTCGCTCGGGAACTTTGACGAGTACATGACTGTTTTTGAGAGCCCAAGGACAAGCGGCGGGTTTATCTGGGACTGGGTTGACCAGGGTCTTTGGATGGCAGTGCCGAACAAGCCAGGTGAACGTTACCTTAGCTTTGGCGGCGACTGGAACGGCACATGGGGAACCGCCAGCCATTCCGGCAACCTTATGTGCAACGGCCTGATAACGGCAGACCGCGTTCCAAATCCCGAAGTCGAACAGATGAAATATGGCTACCGTATGCTAAAGGCGTCAAATCTGAATTTGACGGCAGGAACCTACGCAGTCAGCAACAAATTTATCTTTACAAACGCCAACGAATATGACATGTATTGGGAACTCAAAGAAGACGGCAAGGTCATCCAGAGCGGGAACACAGTGCTTGACGTCGCCCCGGCGCCGGCTGGCGTTTCCAC
>WRNV01000240.1 GCA_009776445.1 Oscillospiraceae bacterium
TTTCATATACCAATCCTTCACGAGATTGCGGGTCAAGCCCGCAATGACGGGAGTGTAGAGTATTCAGTTGGCGTCAAGTGCATACCCAGGTTGAATTAATACCAAACTCAACTGTAACTTCGGTCCCCACGCCNAGCTTGCTTTTAAGTGTCAGCTTCCAGCCATACAGCGCGCAAATATGCTTGACGATTGAAAGCCCCAACCCCGTCCCGCCGTTGCGCTGGGATCGGCTTTTTTCCACTCGATAAAAACGTTCGAATATCCTTGTCTGCTCTTCGAGCGGTATGCCGATCCCGTCGTCGAAAACGAAAAGATATGCTCCTTTTTTATCGCTATCAATCGTCACGGAGACCTTGCCGCCATTATTATTGTAGCGTATGGCGTTCTCCGTAAGGTTCTTCACAAGTTCATATACATGCCCCTGTTCGGCGTTTATAGAAGCATCGCCGGCAACTGTAAATTCAATGGATTTATCGCTAAATGAGGTAGATAAACCATCACGAACCTCATTTACAACCTGTGCCAGCGACACCGGTACAGGGCTGATGCCCTGTGTGTTTTCAAGTTCGGACAATTTGAGCATATCGCCAATGAGCGTCAGCATACGCTCTGTCTCGCGTGTTATTCCGTTTATATATTTGTTGATATTTTCATCCTTATTATTTATCGCCGCCAGCTCATTGAACCCTTTTATCGCTGTCAGCGGTGTTTTAAGCTCGTGGGAGGCGTTGGCGAAAAACTCCTCCCGTCGTTTTGCGTTCTCCCGGTTTTCTGTAACGTCCGACAAGGCGACAATTATCAGATGTGTTCCGGGGAGCTGTTTTACCGCGACGAAAAATATCCTTCCGTTAAATGGAAACTCAAACATGGCGTCTTTTTCGTTTATAACGCAGTCATCCACAGCGCTTATTAAGATTCTATCGAAAGACAAATAGTTTAGGTTTTTACCAACAATATCAGACTTCACGCCAAAAGTATCCAAAGCGACTGCGTTAATTAGCGCAACACTTTTATCCTTATTTAGGACAATAAGGCCGTCGCCAATATTATTGAGGATATAGTCCAATTTACTTTTCTCGTCGCGCAAATCATTTAAGCTGTTTTGCAGTATCTGCGAGACTTCATCAATCCCCTGTGTGATTTGATCGATTTCCTCATAACTTCCAGCGATAGGCTCCTGCGTGTATTCACCTCTTGAAAGAGAGCGTAATTTTTGTTCTACCGACTCAAACGGTTTGGCGACCCGATTTACCATGTAACGGGAAATAAAGGAACAAAGCAAAGCAACGGCAAGAATCAAAATCACAAGAAGCGGAAGGGATTGCAGCAGATATGCGTCAATTTTTGCGACAGGAATAGCCGCCCGGATAAATACATAACTATCGTCGCTCGATACTTTTAAGGCATAATATATGAAGTCTACGCCAAGAGAATCCGAATGGCGAATAGAAGCCATCGGAGAACCATTCAAGGCCGCTTGTATTTCAGGCCGGTCTAAATGGTTTTCGAGCGTACTAATATCAAGCGGGCGGCTGTCCGCTAAAACTGCACCGTCTGGCGCAACAAGAGTTATTCGAGTGTCATTGCTTGTTTTGACGAATGTAGCGACATCCATATCACTGCTATACAAACCGGAATAGTTCTGTGCCGTCTCCATTACCATGTCTTTTGCCAGACTTAAATTGTTGGAATAGGTTATATATACGGACATACCGAAAAAGCATAGCAATCCTATGAGTAACAACAAAGTCGAATACAAAAACAATCGTTTTTTCATGTCAGCAGATAACCTACCCCTCGGATTGTTTGGATAACGGTCTCGCTCCCTGCCTCTGAGAGCTTTTTTCTCAATTCCTTAATATGAATGTCGAGCGTTCGGGTTTCGCCGATATAATTCCCTTCCCACACTTCATTGAAAATGGTAGCCCTGTCCTGAACTTTTTCGGCGTTTGCACATAAAAAGCGCAACAGATTATATTCTTTTAAAGTCGTCTGGATGTGTTTACTATTTGCCGTTATACGGTGCCTGGCATGGTCAATATTAATATCTTTGTAAGCAACATTATCCACCGTTTCCTTGCCGCTTTTCCGTAAATTTGCATTGATCCGCGCGATTAGTTCCAACACGCCGAACGGTTTGGCTATGTAATCATCGGCCCCCATGTTAAGACCTTTAACCTTTGATACTTCCTCACCCTTCGCCGACACCATTATAACAGGGATATAAGACGTTGCTTTATCTTCCTTCAATCGCGCTAATATCGTAAATCCGTCTTCGCAGGGCAGCATGATGTCGAGCAAAATAAGGTCGGGTAAGTTTTTTTTTGAAAGCGCGCGAAAAAATGATTCCCCGTCGTCAAAACAACGGCACTCGAACTCGTTTTCCAACGAATACTGATATACTTCCTGCAGCGCGGCGTCGTCCTCGACAACGAAAATAGTTTGTTTCATTTTGTTTTACTCACACCTTCTTGGGATGGTTACCTGTTATTGCGTATTCGACCCATTCGCCTATGTTTACTGCGTGGTCGCCGATACGCTCCAAATATTTATTTATCATGATAAACATGATTGCTTGCTCAACATTATCCGGGTTTTTCTTTATTAATTCAGTAAGATCGCTCAGTACAACATTAAAAAGATCGTCAACCTTGTCGTCGGTCTTGTCGAGGGAGCGGGCAAGCTCAAGGTCGCGGTTTATATACGCCTGAACNCCGTCCTTTACCATCTGGATGACAATNACCGCCATTTGAGGGATGTGTACAACTTTCTTTATGTACTCTTTTTCACCAAATTGAGTCGTGATCTCCGCTATGTCACGNGCNTGGTCACCTATACGTTCAAGGTCGGTGATCATTTTAAGTACCGCCGACACTTCACGGAAATCGCCCGCCACAGGGTGTTCCATCATGAGCAGCCTCAGACACGATTGCTCAATATCCCGTTCCATCCTGTCGATTATTTTATCCGTCTCAAAAACTTCCCTGGCTAGATCGTAGTCCCGCTCCGTAAGTGCCTGTACGGATTTTTCGATTGCTACCTCTATATGACGGCACATCAACACAAGATTGTCAAAAATACCGTTCAATTCTTTTTCGTAGCGCGCCCTTATGGACATGATTGTACTCCTTTCCTGTGAATTTTTCAACCTGGGTATGCACTTGACGCCAACTGACCCAAACCCACTTCAGACAACTAAGCGATAAGGGGGTATCGACTTCGCTTCGACTGCGTACAGCGTTCGTC
>WRNV01000241.1 GCA_009776445.1 Oscillospiraceae bacterium
GACCCGGGTTATCCTTCCAGGCAATAAGTTTCTCCATCAGTTCCCGCCGCATCGCCGTCACCCCCTACCGAAAGAATTATAGCATAATAATCTGCAAACGGCAATATTATGGTGTTATTTTGCTGAGTACTTCTGCAAAATAACACCATAATATTGCCGACAATATCAAGTGTGAGCGGTATAATGAATTGAGCCAATTTCGGCCACGAAGGGTATACCAGTTTCGGCCATAAATTGAGCCACCCTGTAAAAAAGATCAAAAGTCCTGTATCATTGTGGATATTAAACACAATGGAGGGCAGAAGGAATGAAGGGGTGGCAAATGTACAGCAAAATACAAGCAATGAAAGAACGCGGGTTCAGCATCAGGCAAGTGTCGCGAATAATGCGTGTAAGTAGGAATACTATTAGCAAATATTGGGAGATGCCACCTGAAGAATACTCTTGCAGATACAAAACAGTAAATCGCATGACGGCATTGATGGCTTATGAACCGGTGATCTTAAAATGGTTGGAGACGTATCCATGTATAACGGCGGCGCAAGTTAGGGACTGGTTAGTAGAGCGGCACCAGCTTGATGCCGCTGAACGAACTGTAAGGCGCTATGTTGCAAAGCTCCGAGAGGAACATGGAATTACCAAGGTGACAGAACCAAGACGTGAATATGAGGCAGTAGAAGATCTGCCAAAAGGCTTTCAATTACAACTAGACTTTGGCGAGAAGAGCGTTCGCGATGCTTACAGTAGCCGATATATTAAGCTTTATTTTGCTGTGTTTACATTGTCGTATTCACGGTATAAATGGGGCGTCTTTCAGAAACACCCATTTTTGTCCACTGATCTGGTTCGCGCCTTATACAACTGTTTTGATTACTTTGGGGGAATGCCGCAACAATTAGTATATGACCAGGACAGCATAATTGTCGTGAGTGAGAACAGTGGCGATATCATCCACACGCAAGCATTTGCGGCATTTTTATCGGAATCGAAGTTGGAACTGCGCGTATGCCGGAAATCAGACCCCGAAAGTAAGGGTAAAATTGAGGCCAGTGTTAAGTTTGTCAAAGGAAACTTCATGGAGAACAGGCTCTACATGGGTCTCGATATATGGAATGATTCGTTCGAGAAATGGCTTGTCCGAACCGGAAATGGGAAGCAGAATGGCACGACCAAAAGGAAGCCTGTTGTTATGTTCGCAGAAGAACAGGAGCATCTACTTCCGTTGTATGGCGTAGCCCCGGCAGAAATCGCCGAGGAGATGAACCGCAACGTTCGCCCTGATAACACAGTATGGTACAAATCGAATCGCTATTCAGTGCCGTACGGTACGTACGCTAAGATTAAAGAGGTTTTCCTTGATGTGGAAGGTAATAAGCTGCNCATACTGGATCAGGTTGGCGACGTTATCGCAACACAAGATATATACGACGGGAAAGGGAAACTGATCAGACTAGAGAGCCATCGTCGCAACAAAACCGATAAAATCAACACTTTGCGAGAAAATGCGATAGCTTTGTTGGGCGAGGAGTTTCGTGAATATCTTGAGATTTTGTGTGAGAAAAAGCCCCGGTATGTAAGAGATCAGCTTAACCTGGTCGTAAGCGCCTGTAAGACATTTGGCAGGGAAACTGTCATAGCGGCCATGTCGTATTGCCAGGATTTAGATCTATACAGCGCTAATGATCTGCGAGACGCAGCTGAATCAATGGGTGTTCAAACGCCGGAACAATCGTTTTTAAACCGGCTACCCGTCGAAGATGAGCGTTACCATATTCCCGTTCAAAAGCGGCCACTATCAGTATATGCGGATGTTGCCGCCAGAAACGGGGTGGAACAATGAATGTTCTGCTTGAAAGGCTTGATGGGCTATGTAAAAATCTGCGATTGGACGCACTGCCGCCAGGAGATGTCCACGCGCAGTTTACCGGTGAAAAGACGCCGATTGAAACGATTATTGCTTTTTTAGAAGTACAATATAAACACAAACTAGATAAAGCGACAGCCTTACGGATCAAAAAAGCTGGGTTCCCGCATGTCAAGACCATTAAGGAGTATGATTTCAGCCTACAGGATGGCGTTACCTCCGACCAAATGAGGCGGTTATGCGATTTCGTGTGGTTGGAACAGGCTTTTAATGTGATGTTCCTCGGCGCTCCGGGGCTGGGCAAATCCCACCTTGCGGTCGCTCTAGGATACGAAGCTGCTAATGCAGGTTACTCCGTGCAATTCACAACGCTTGATGGGTTGATCCGTCTGCTGAAGACTTCGGAAATCTCGAAGCAGAGTAAGGTCAGGCTAGCACAACTACACCGCGCAAGCCTCGTCATCGTAGACGAAATGGGGTTTATTCCCATGAGTAAGGCAGAAGCACATCTCCTGTTCTCTTTTGTTTCTGCCTGCTACGAGCGTAAGTCTCTGATTATTACTTCAAACAAGGGGTTTGATGATTGGGCTGATTTCCTTGGCGACGCAGTGCTCGCAACGGCGATCCTTGACAGGTTAATTTTTAAATGTGAAATCTTCAATATCACAGGAGATGGATATCGGCTTCGTCATCGCCAGACGATACTGGGAAGGCGGTGATACTGAGGACACTGTTTGCATTCGAGGAAGTGTTTTCGACCCGATAGCGGCTCAAACGCTCAAGCAGACCCACAAATGCCGCCGCGAATTTTTGATTCTTCCAGTCGGTCTACGACCTCCCTCCAGAATCAAAAATTCGTAACAAGAAGAAACATTGAATTGTGAGACGAATATTACTTCGTTGAATTAGAATTAACTGCTAAGAAACAGTCGAAAAGTGGCTCAATTTATTTGGCCGTTTTTGGCTCAAAACTATTGACCGTTCACATTGGTATTTACCAATTATATATATCTTCCAACGAAAGTTTACCATTGCCTTTCCCCTCGCATTTGGGTGTAAACGAGTATTTAAGAGCATCAAACCCCTTTTCATTCCGAGGTAGTTCACTAAAGCCACCACTAAAATTCCTGTATGCTCCGGCTTTAGCCGCCTGATAACTGCGAACAAAGCTTGATACAAATACAGGCTTGTACACACGCTTGACATACATTTCTCCTGGGTTGATCAAATCAAGCTGGCTAATCGGAACGAGAGGCACTATATTCAGACTGTAGTCGTCGTCGTTGTATAGCGCCGACAATGTAGG
>WRNV01000242.1 GCA_009776445.1 Oscillospiraceae bacterium
TTTGTCGGCAGATATATAGCCGACTAGACGACAGATTTCTATGGATTGAACGTGCCGGGTATTTTATCTATGATGCCAGTATGGACGACACTTTGTATCACGGGCTGAATTTCCTTCACAGCGACAACAGGGCGGAAGATATTCAAGATGCTTGGACTATCATGGGATCGCTGTGCGACGAGAACACCATCATTTTCATTGACAACTTGCCGGAAGATGTCGTGCAGAAAGATGACAGCTTTCAAAAGCTATATAGCCTTAATTGTATTGTAGTTGTCACGTCGCGGACAGAAGAAATTGACCGATTTAGAGCAATCAAGATCGGCTTTATGGATACAGTCCAATGCGAGGAATTGTTCCGAAGCATCTACGATCGGGAGATAAGCGAAGCCGAACTGGTCGACTTGGAATATATCATAAACAAAGCGGCGTACCGGCATGTTTTAACTGTCAGGATTTTAGCTTACGCCTGCAACCACAATACATACAACCTAATCGAATTGCGCAAGGAGCTGGCTCGCATCGGCTTTGATCTGGGCTTTTTCGATATTGATGATGCCATGACAGAAAAGAAGATAATTGAAAGATATGAGCGACTATTTGATTTATTTCGTTGCACCAAAGATAAGCAACCCTTATTTAATAAAGGTGAGCGGAATATATTAGAGGCCTTTTCACTGTTTCCTTATAAGCCGTTGGATATTGATTTGTGTGAGAAATTGCTGCTAGAAGATGCAAAGAGGGCAGATCCAAACGGCAGCTTTAGTCGACGGACATTCTACGCTATTTATGGCAAGGGTTGGCTGGAACGTTCAGGGAACAGATATGCCCTGCATCCGCTCATTGCCAAAATGATATATGAACGCCAAGTTAAGCCGCGCGAGGACTATAAGGCGCATGCCGAGCTGGTCAATGCCGGGCTGATTACCGTGCGCAAAGAAAACATCAACATGCACATTTCTGTAATGGATGGACTTCCGTTGGCTTTTGTAAATTCCATCTGCGACAAGCTGTATAAGTATTTGGATGAAGCGTTGTTCCACATGGCATTTCTAGTAGCCATAGAATACTCCACAAGATATAAGCATTCTGAAAGCTTAGAATGGCTTGTGCGCCTGTCGGAAGCAGACATTACAGCTTTAGACGTAGAACACTACATGCCGGATATATATTATGGCATGTCGAAAGTATATTGTGATGAAGGAGATCATGAAAGATCTCTGGCGTTCTGCAAATTGGCCTTTGAAAAATGCAAAGAATTAAATATGGACTTTCCTGTTGCCGACGGGCCGCAAAACGTATACTGGCAAATGGCGCATGCGCTTCACCAGAAAGGCGAACACGAAGAGGCATTGAAGTTTTTCAATCTGGTTTTTGAAATAAGAAAGAAAACGCTGGGTGAAGATGATCCCAATACAACGCTTCTTTATCAACACATTGCGCATGTTTACATCAGCAAAAAAGAATATGACAAGGCCTTTGAATATGGCAACCTGGCTCTTGAGGCCGCAAAGAGCTTGTCAACCGATAACGTTTATTATATTGTTGGCGCATATAACATGCTGGGGTTTGCTCATCTCCATAAATCTGAATACGACGAGGCGTTAAGATGTTTTTTATTGGCGCTTGAAAAAGCAGGGAATGCTCTTGATGAACCGAATAAATCAATTGCGCTTGCCGTCGCTGATACGCACAAGAACATGGCGCTCATATTTTCAAAAAAGAAGGATTATGACAAAGCTATCGAACATTATGAATCTTCTGTCGAAATTGAAGAAAGAATATTTGGTNAAACGCGTCCCAGCACTATCTGTCTATATGAAAAAATGGTGAAGATACACTCTGACAAGGAAAACTACGACAAAGCCGTGGAGTGTTTTGCAAAGGCGCTGGGTGTAACGCCCACAGACGCCGTTCCTATATTGGAAGATATGGCAAATACTTGTCTTGCCAAGGGAGAGCATGATGAAGCGCTGAAATATTACTCATTAGTTCTCGCAGCACTGAAAGTTGCTTGATAAACCATTCGCCAATAAATTTTTGAGGAGGTCATATAATGTCAACCGCTACTCCAAATTCNACTGCGGCCACTACATACTACAACATGGCAACCATTTATTATCAGAAAGAAGAATACGACAAGGCTCTAGAGAGTCTTACTTTGGCTCGAAATGCGTGGGAAAAGGAGCTAGGTAAGAATCATTCCACTATTGCCGGNGTGTATAATAANATGGCNATAATCTGTCTTGATAAAGGTGACTATAATAAGGCCTTGGAGTATCATCTATCGGCTCTTGGAATACAGAAAAATGCATTAGGCAAAAATCATCCCGATACCGCCGCTTCTTATAACAATATAGCAGTTGTTTATTGTCGAAAGCAAGAGTATGAAAAGGCTATAGAATATTATTCATTGGCTCTTGACATACGGGAAAAGATCTTGGGTAAAAGCCATCCACAAACAACCCAAACGCTTAATAATATGTCGTTTGCCTATTATGATCTCGGCAGCAAATATTATGTTGGTAAAGGAGTCCCACAAAGCTTTGAAAAGGCGGCTGAACTATTTCTGAAATCCGCTGATCTTGGCAACACGCATGCGATACAAACTATTGTTGAGCTTGCAGTGCTGTATTATACAGGAAAAGGAATTTCACAAGATGACAAGAAGGCTGCTGAGTTGTTTCAGAAAGCTGTAGAGCTTGGCAATGCCGATGCAATGTTTATGCTAGGTGGAATGTACCTGCAGGGTCGCGGAGTTCCGCAAAACAACATAAAATGTGCAGAATTGAGTCTACAGGCCGCGAAACTTGGTCATGCTGATGCAATAAAACTAGTCACAAAAGCGGGTATTAAGCTAACATAGTAATACCGTTGCGCCAAAACCAAGGGAGTTCCGACAAAAGCAAGACCCCTCTGGCTAAAACGGTGAGATAAATATGGGGGCGACACAGCGTATGCGTTGGCACACCACATTAGAACGGGTTCCGGAACTTTTTTTGGGGCGAGGCGTAACGGATTAAGAAGCTGTCCGCTACTCCTGTTTTCGCATTTCCGCCGTCACATTATACAGCGTTCGCACGCTGAACCCGCACAACGCCGCCGCCTGGCCGTGGTCAAGCTCGCCGCACCGCCACCGGGCGTAAATTTCCTCAAACCTATCTGGCAA
>WRNV01000243.1 GCA_009776445.1 Oscillospiraceae bacterium
GGGTAATGCTACATTTTTCCGACTGCCGCAAAGAAACCAGCCGTATCAATGAAAGCGCTTATAAAGTCACGCTTTGGTATGATGCTCAAGACGAAACCGAGNTGTTGATTCGCGTTTTGTCGTTNGGACCAATGGTAAAAGTCACCGAGCCTGACAGTTTTATTAACCTCATAAAACAGCGATTGAATATGCAAAAAAGAANTACTANGTAGACTTCGCAACTTTTTTTCCATGATTTCTTAGAAAGACAGTATATAATCATTCTCATAAAGCGCATACAGCAACTCAAAGGGATGGATGCGGTGAAGTGGCAACACTCCCGCATGGGCGGAAGCCCACCAAAAAAGTGCGCTTTGTAGAAAGATGCCAACAGCAATAATGAAAATGGTTACTGCGGGTTCAAATCCCGCCCAAGGCCGGGGAAACCCGGAGGCGGTAAAAAATGGCATCTTGTAATTTGAAATTCAGTAACAACACTAAAAGCAAATATAACAACACTAAAAGCAAATATAACGGCACTAACAGCAACTTTCAGAGTGTCACGGGTTCAATTCCCGTCCGGGCAACCGGTAGCTCAGTTGGTAGAGCATCAAAAAATGTGCCGTGTCGCAGAAAAACACAAAGGCGCGTACAGCAACCAACACACATCTGTAAAATGTATGGAGTTTCGGCTTCCGCGCCTTATTTTTAGAAAATATCAAAAGGCACATACAGCATTTTTTCTCACCTTTTTTTCGCTGGGGATTTGAGATCAGCGAGTGTGCCTTGTTATGAAAAGGAGAATGATTCCCATGCTGAAATTTCTGAAAAAAGAAGCCAACATGACCCTGACCGAGAATCGCGCAACTACATATGCGACTTCCAGTTCCGACTGTCTCGATCTTTTCGCCACGATCGGCGCATTGCGTCGTGAGACGGAGACGGAAATAAACGCCCGCTTTGATCGTGCATGGGCTGAAAATGCTGACATCGCAATGAAGACCTTGTTTTTTGCCCGTGATATTCGCGGTGGGTTGGGCGAACGCCATGTATTTCGTACTATCCTGCGCAATATGGCATATAACCGTGCGGATACCATTGCGAAAAACCTTTGGGCAGTGCCTGAGTTCGGTCGCTTTGACGATTTACTTGCCTTGCTGGATACCCCTGCAAAGTATATCGCTCTTGAGTACATTAGCTCACAATTTAACGAGGACATGGCAGCGTTGAAAAATGACGGCGATGTTTCACTCTTAGGCAAGTGGCTGCCTTCGGTCAATGCTCACAACGCAAACACTATTCGTTACGGTAAGATGATTTCCAAGGCGCTCGGTCTTGCCGAAGCGGAGTACCGTAAGTCGTTGACCGCGCTTCGAGCTAAAATTGCTATCATTGAGAATAATATACGTGAGCAGGATTATACTTTTGATTACGCGAAACAACCTTCCAAAGCCATGTTTAAATACCGCAAGGCGTTTATGCGCAACGATGGTGAGCGCTATAAAGAATACCTTTCCAGTGTGGAACGTGGTGAAGCGAAGATGAACGTTGGCGCCCTGCTACCTTATGAGATTATTCGTTCAGCGTTTAATGGCGGATATAGCGTGGGGAATATAACGGCGGATGAGCGTCGCAGCATGGATGTGACATGGAAGGCGCAAAATGACTTTACGCGCGGTGAAAACTCGTTAGTCGTGGTGGACGGTTCCGGCTCCATGTATGGCGGCGCTGACCCCAAACCGGCAGCAGTAGCTCTTTCGCTGGGCATCTATTTTGCCGAGCGTAACAGTGGGGCGTTCCAAAACCACTTCATCACTTTTTCAGAGAACCCCCGACTGGTTGAGATTAAGGGAAAGGACATATATGATAAAGTGAAATACGCAGCGTCCTTCAACGAGGTAGCCAACACTAATATCCAAAAGGTGTTTGAGTTGATTCTGCGCACGGCGGTCAAAAACAAATTGCCCCAAAACGAGCTTCCTTCTACACTTTTTATCATTTCCGATATGGAGTTTGATGCTTGCGTCGGCGGAGCGGACATCACCAATTTTGAATACGCTAAGAAGGAGTTTGCCCGTAACGGCTACACCTTACCCACAGTGGTGTTTTGGAATGTTGCCAGCCGCAATCAGCAGCAGCCCGTCACCATGAATGAAAGAGGCGTAGTGCTGGTCTCCGGCGCAAGCCCTCGCGTGTTTTCTATGATTTCCTCAGGCAATCTGTCCCCCTATGCATTTATGCTGGATACGCTTGACGCAGAGCGGTACGCAAAGATTATTGCGTGAGGAATGTATTATGACTATTATGAACAGGATGTAATGTTATCATGATTACTATAAAGGGTAAGCACAATACCGCTATGTGCTATACTTCCAACCTTGAAGAAAAAGCGGCGGCGCAAATTCAATCAGTGTGCGATGTTGCGGAATTTTCCGGTTGCAAGATCCGCATTATGCCGGATGTCCACGCCGGGATGGGTTGCTCCATTGGTACGACAATGACCATTATTGATAAAATTGTTCCAGGGATGGTGGGTGTCGATATTGGCTGTGGTATGGAAACAGCTCTGATTGATACTGATGAATTGGACCTTGAGAAGTTAGATGAATGCATACATAGGATGATTCCAGCCGGTTTTGATGTGAGAAACAAACGGCATAAGTTGGCAGATGAAATTGATTTATCACAACTCCGCTGCGCTCGATACGTCAATCTCGACCGTGGTTACAAAAGCATAGGCACCTTAGGAGGCGGCAACCATTTCATCGAAGTTGATAAAAACGATTCCGGCGAATTGTATATTGTCGTACATTCCGGCAGTCGTCATTTGGGTTACGAAGTCGCTGAGTATTACCAGAACGAAGGGTACAACGCGCTATGCGGTAACGCTAAGTCTCAGTTGGATGAAGTGATTGCGCTACTAAAAGCCGAAGGTCGGGATACAGAAATTCAGAGTACAATTAAATCATTGAAAGAGCAAACAGCAATTTCTGTGCCCAAAGACTTGGCTTATGTTGAAGGCGCGCTGTTTGATGATTATATTCACGATATGAAAATCATGCAGCAATTTGCCGTTCTTAACCGCAAAGCTATGATGGATGTGATACTTGTAGGGATGCGGCGCTCTATCGTAGAAGAATTTACTACAATCCATAATTATATTGATACTGATTCAATGATTCTGCGAAA
>WRNV01000244.1 GCA_009776445.1 Oscillospiraceae bacterium
TATCCAGAACATTATATCTGCGTTTGAGTTTTCTTTGAACGAAACCGTTCATAACATCTCATTATCAAAGATATGCTCCATAGCTCTTTATGGGTATGAATCCGGTCAAAGTATTAGGGAGCGAGAAAAGGCAATATTTTTAGGGAGATTCGTTTCAAACCTCAAGAAGTATAATCCTATAGCCCCTGAGAGGATACTGCCGGCAATAGCGGACATAAGCGCATTCTTGCAAAACAATGACAAAATAGACATCCTTGTCAGAGCGGCGCTTGCACATTATCAATTTGAAATGATACATCCCTACGAGTGTTATAATGGTATTGTCGGTCGCATTATGATTCCGATGATTCTTCGCGCTCATGGTGGAATAAAAGCGGCTTCATTTATCGGGGTGTCAGAGTATTTGTACTTTTGTAAAAACGACTATTTTGAGATATTACGCTCTACCCAATACAGCGGTGGATATATTGCGCTGATCAAATTTTTTGTTCGTGCTATCTACGAATCCGCAAAGATCGCAAACACAAGAATTGAGCATATATTACGAATATTTACGGATGACGAAAAGAGAATATCTGCCGCCAATGCCTCTAATAAGGTGTTGCCGATGGTGTACGATAGTTTCAAATCACGCATTTATTCTCAAGTACGAATGGTTTCCAATGATTTAGGAATATCGTTTAACACCGCTACTAAACTAATCAATATTCTTTGCGAGTTGAACATTTTGCAACTAGAGAATGTGCAATCCAGGCACCGTGTTTTTGTTTACAACAGACTTTTGGACACCTTATCGGAAGGAGTGATTACTGAGTGAAAACCCTTGCTGAGCTATTGCTCGCAGAAACAACCACATGCGATTTCAAGGAAATGCTTGAGGTCAGGCATCCGAAAAGCTGGCTGAAGACCGTGAGTGCGTTTGCCAACGGTTCTGGCGGGGTTCTGCTCTTTGGGGTTGCTGACGACAAAAGAATTATCGGTCTAGCGGATATTAAGGACGACATTGACATAATCGGCAAAAGAATAAAGGAGTTTATTGACCCGATGCCTGTTATTGATTTCACTGTCTATTCTGCTGATGACGGAAAAGATGTATTGGCATTAGAGGTTTTTCCGGGCGACGATACTCCGTATTTTTATTCGGAAAAGGGCAGCCTTACTGCCTATGTACGAATTGGAAGCGATAGCCTGCCCGCTCCGGCCAACCGATTGCGGGAGCTTGTCATGAAAGGGAAAAACCTGTCATTTGATTCATTACCAACCGACTATAGGTTTGAGGATTTGACCTTTACCGTATTTGAATCTACATTCAAGAGAATCACAAAAAAGGTTGTCGCCCGAAACGACTATATCTCTTTCGGTATGTGCAAACCTGATGGTATACTGACATACGCCGGATTGATGTTCTCAGACGAATGCCCACTATTACAATCGCGTGTTTTTTGCACTCGCTGGAACGGGTTGACCAAAGGTTCTGTTGGTGATGACGCAATAGATGACAAAGAGTTCGAAGGGGACATCATATCCCAACTTATTAGCAGCCATGATTTCGTGAAAACAAACTCCAAAGTGCGATGGAGGAAAATGTCAGACCATCGCGTGAATAAACCGGATTATGCGGACCGAGCAGTTTTTGAGATTCTTGTGAACGCCCTTATGCACAGATCATACGACATAGTCGGCAGCGAGGTTCATGTTGATATGTACGATGACCGCTTGGATGTCTATTCGCCCGGTGGTATGCCAGACGGAACGCTTATACAGGAACGCGATATCGACGACGTACCGTCAACTCGCCGCAATCCGATAATTGCAGAAATGTTCCATCGTCTTGACTATATAGAACGTCGCGGCAGTGGTTTCAAGAAGATACGCACGGAGACATCAAATCTTTTTGGATATACAGATGAACATGCGCCGACGTTCCGTTCAACTCCGACAGCTTTTCATGTAATTNTGAAAAATATGAACTTTGACTTGCACGGTAATACAGGGCAAGTTACAGGGCAAGATACAGGACAAGATACAGGACAAGATAAACGAACTGCTTCTCTGATCGAGTTTTGTGTTACACCGCGAACGCGTAAAGAAATGCAAGAGTTTGTTGGGATTGTTAGTCGTGAGCACTTTAGCAAAGCGCTATTGATGCCATTGCTTGAGACAGGGCAACTGACAATGACGATTCCGGATAAGCCCAATAGCAGAAATCAGAAGTATGTTAGTTTCAAGTAATGGCTACAATGCGAAGCGAGAGCAACGCTTCAAAAACTTGATAAGTATAGCTAAAAAGGATGATAAGCAATGGATGAAGAAAAATGTGTTTTTTGTAGCGAGAAAGCCGAAATCCAAAGTCGCCTCCACATATACAATGGATATGAGTACAGGTGTAAGAACTGCGGCAATTACGTCCTTGAAGTAAATATAAGGGACTATATTTTAGGTGAAACTTTTGACAGAAGGCACGATATTGCAGGGTACTTAAGGGAGACAAAGCATTTGAGAGAATACGATTCGTCACGAGAAGAGAATCTTTCAAAGTGCTATATTAACGAAAAGAGGTTTAAAGACATACTAAGCGACCCACTAATCCCAAATACAACAATACAAAAATTGGATAAGCTTCTTATATTCTTGCATAAAAACACTAAGTATTTTGGTCAGGAGTTTTTGGTTGAAAAAGTATCCTTGCCAGTTGCATATGCTAGAAACCATTCTGAACTAGTAAGTATGTTTGGCGAGCTTGTCGATTTGGGGTATGGTGACTATAAAAGGCTTACGATGAATGATGGTATAGGTTTTGGAGATGGTATACCAACACCCAGAGATTATGTTCATAGAGACAAGAATATTTTTATCCTTAACAGCAAAGGACATAGCCATGCTGAAGAATTAGTTTCAACAAATATTTATAGCAACAAAGTATTTGTAGCAATGGGTTTTAATGACGATTTGCTAAAAGCAATGGAAAACTCAATAAAGCCAGCTTGTAATGATTGTGGATTCGACGCTTATCTTATTTCAGATAAAGAGCATAATAACGGGATAACCGATGAGATTATTGTTGCAATTAAGACAAGCAAGTTTATAATTGCTGATTTTACTTACAACAACTGTGGAGCCTATTTTGAAGCA
>WRNV01000245.1 GCA_009776445.1 Oscillospiraceae bacterium
AACAGCCCCGAGAGACCTGATATAATTGGTGATGAAATAAGCACCCAGTTTATCGGATCAGAAAGGAGCTGTTACAATGAAAGTCTATCAGAAAGAAAAGAGGTCAGTCAAG
Source organism: Oscillospiraceae bacterium (assembly GCA_009776445.1). Classification (GTDB taxonomy): domain Bacteria; phylum Bacillota; class Clostridia; order Oscillospirales; family Oscillospiraceae; genus WRMH01. The sequence continues at coordinate 113 of WRNV01000245.1, forward strand.
GACGGGATCAAAGTAGTAGATGCGGAAGCGCTACTGGAGTTGGCATGCTACGGGCTGCTGAACCTGTCGCGGGAGCTCGGGATGGAGGTCATGCGCCAGATACTCGAGTATGAGGTCGAGCTGCTTGCCGGTCCGAAAGGCAAGCATAACAAAGGGCGGACAGCGTATCGCCATGGGACGGAAGACACAAAGGTTGTCTTGGGAGGGGCGAAGGTGTCGGCTGTGAGGCCGCGCGTCAGGACCAAGGCCGAGGGCGCCGAGGATTCAGAGATCCCGCTTGAGTCCCTTCTGGTTTTCCAGAACGAGGACCAGTTGAACAGAAGCATACTTGCGCGGTTGCTTGCCGGCGTGAGCAGCCGGAAGTACGGAAGGACGCTTGACACCGGTACGGGCGAGGATGCCTGCACGAGCAAGAGCGAGGTGTCCCGGCGGTTCGCGGAGGCGATGCGGGCAAGGATGGACGAGTTTTTCGGGAGGCGCATCGAGGGGGGCTTCCCGTCGCTCCTGCTCGACGGCATGACGCTCGGCAAGATCACCATCGTCGCGGCGATGGGCATTGACACAAGCGGCAGGAAGCGGATGCTGGGCCTGATAGAGGGTGGCTCGGAGAACAGCGACGTCGTCAAGGAGTTGCTTGCGGACTTGGTCGAGCGGGGCCTGGACCCGTCCGAGCCGAGGCTGTATGTCATAGACGGGAGCAAGGCGCTGGCCAAGGCGGTCAAGGACACGTTCGGCGACAAGGCCGTCATACAGCGGTGCCAGGTCCACAAGAAGCGCAATGTGCTGTCGCACCTGCCCGAGTCGGAGAAGCAGCGCGCCGGCAAGGCGATCAGCCTTGCCTACATGGAACACGAAGAGGACGAGGCGAAACGGAAGCTGGAACTGCTCGCGCGGGAACTGGACATGCGCTACCCCGCAGCGGCGGCGAGCCTGCGCGAGGGTCTTGACGAGACGCTCAGCGTGCACAGGCTATGCCTTCCGGGTCTGCTCCGGCTTACGCTTTCCAGCACGAACGCGATCGAGTCGGCAAACTCCGTGTGCGCCGGGGTCATCCGGCGNGTGACGAANTTCAAGACCGGGGAAGCCGCAATCCGGCAGGCGGCCGCCGGGTTCATGGAGGCGGAACGCGGTTTCCGGAGGATCAGGGGCTACAGGGAAATACCTCTCCTACAGGCCGCATTGGCGAGGTTGACGCGAACGGCTTTTGTGCATAAAATGGAAGTCGCTTAAAGTGGAAAGGAACTCTCGGGGTTGCGAAATTCTACGGAGTTTGGGACATCATCCCGCAAGAGCATTGTACAAAATCGCATCACGTGAGTTCGAGTTTATGCTCTCTATTCGCTCTGGTACCCTGTTAAAGTGTTCTGATGGGAAGTCATCTTTATCATAAATACACCACACTTCGCCACTTTGTATATTATTATCCTTGACGAAATTCTCTGCTTTTTCTAAAACTTTCATGGTATTCATGCCTGTCCCGAATACTGTTACGAATACTCTATTCTTGTAGATTGGGTTTTGTTCAATAGCCTTCTTAAAACCTTCAAAATAGTTTGGTTCAGTCTTTGTACCCTCGCAAAATATATAAAAAACCTTATCAGCCGTTTCATAAACAGCCATCTTTCGTTTTTTCATGAGATTTTGTCGAGAATAGGCCGCCAACTCAGTATTCCTCCCAATTGATAATCTTTTGTAAATATGGATCGGCGCCATACTTGCCTTCAATGTATTGCTTGTTATATGCCGCATCTTTTCTTGGTGTTTTCCCTTTTGGGTCTTTAAACTCAACCAAAGAGTACATTTGGGATGCCTGCATATTATTTTTGGCGATGAACCATATTTCATCCCTTCGCAGAAACTCACTTGTCATTGTTGAGAGATCATGCGAGGTGAAAATCAACTGTGCATTGTATTTGTTCCGCTTTGGATCACGGAACATATTAATAAGATATATTAACATAGACGGATGTATTTTTGCGTCCAGCTCATCTACGACCAATGTTCGGCCTTTCAGCATCGATAAAACAAAATACATGTTCAAACTAAAGAGCTTTTTTGTCCCGCTTGATTCTTCTGACAATTCTAACTCATATTTCATTCCGTCAACCTCGTGAATTGTGTATATCTTGAAACTCTTTTCGTCGATTGCTTCTATACGAAAATCAACTATATCAATATCCATTTCATTGAGCATAGATAAAAAAACCTCTTTCATCTTAGGGTCATCAGGCAAGCCGATACGTCTTTCAACATCAGGATTTCCAAAATTCTTAATAACAAGATGCGTGTCTATCCACTCAATAATGTCTTTAATAATAAGGTTCCTTCTGTGGGTGATACCAAAATATGACAATAGCGTCAATGTTTCCGATAGCCCTGAAATATTGTAATTCTTAAAAGTTCCTCGCAAAACAATTTTGTTGGCTTTCCTTGAAAAAACTTCCGAGTAGCGATACCCTTCAATTCCTTTTTTGAATAATGATTCATATACGACTCTTTCACCATTTAGATGCAACTGATATCTGTATTCATTTTTCCTGGTACGAAAAAACAAATCGAATTTTGTAGGCAAGTTGTTTTTCTTTGTAAACAGAAAAGGAACGATTTCTAATTTCATGTCGCGTTCCAAACATTTTGCATCATCGCATGTAGTCGCGCATATAGGTCTCATAACTTTACATGCTAAGCTATATAATGACTCCAAAACAGTAGTTTTCCCCGATCCATTAGGCCCGTAAATAACGGCTAATGGTAAGAATTTGGCGCCATCACTATCTACCAAAAGGGAATCGCTGTGTTCTGAAATCGTTGTTGCCTGCATGTCCAAGGTTAGTTCATCTTTTATACATTTATAGTTTTCAACAGTATATTGACAAAGCATTGTTTTTTCCTCCATAGAGTAAGCTAAACTGCGCAACAGTAAATTCGCTCCCAAGGATATATTTGTGAGATTATTTCTCACAAATTAATAATAAACCACATGCTTGCTAATTGCAAGGGGCAATTATTCTCCT
>WRNV01000246.1 GCA_009776445.1 Oscillospiraceae bacterium
CGTTTTCTTTCATATACCAATCCTTCACGAGATTGCGGGTCAAGCCCGCAATGACGGGAGTGTAGAGTATTCAGTTGGCGTCAAGTGCATACCCAGGAAAAATAAAATAAATAATAATGGAGCTGTGGATGAATAGATTACACAGCTCCTTATTACTCATAAATATTACTCGTATCTTAGCGCTTCGATCGGATCCAGTTTCGCGGCTTTATTCGCCGGGTACAGCCCGAAGAAAATCCCAATCGCCATGGAAAACAAAACGCAACCAACAGTCGTGAGCCCTGATATTACAAGCGGCACTTCGAAATACGATGTTATTGCCGCGCCTGTCGCTATACCAAGCAGCAGCCCTATAACGCCCCCGATCGAAGATATGATTATCGCCTCAGTCACAAATTGGAACTGGATATGGAAGTTTTTCGCACCTAAAGCTTTTCTTGTCCCTATTTCCCTTGTCCTTTCTGTAACGGAAACGAGCATAATGTTCATAACCCCTATGCCGCCTACCAACAGCGATATGCCCGCAATGATAGCGATTGATACCGAAATTGTGTTAAGAGTGTCGGCTATGGTGTCGAGCATTGACGTCATATTGAATGCGGAAGCCCGCCATAGGGCATTGCCTGCGTATATGCCGTCAAAGTAATTTTGAACCTTGTTGGTAAGCAGCGTCATATCTACATTTGGCGTGCCGACTACCGTCAGATTGGTGTAGTTTTTTTCCACCAGGTTTTGCTTAGCCACGCTTATTGGTATATAGAAAGTAGTAGAAATNTCCTGATCCGAAACNGTACTCCCTCCAAAGCTCATCTGTTCATAATGGTANACCCCGATTATGGTGTATAGCTCCACNTTGTTGGTTTTATAGATTTTNACCTGTTTTCCTATTGGCTCCGAGCCGTTTTGAAACATGTTGTTCACAAANTTGTCGGAAACGACCGCGCATTGGTTCGTTTCTTTGACATCAGCGTCTGAAATGAATTTCCCNGACAACATGGATATATTGTTGGCNTTCGTGAAGTCAGCGTTTGTGCCGGTAATGGAAATGTTGGCGTANAGTTCCCCATTTCTTGCCTGGGCATATCCTCCGGAATGGCTCAATGAAATCCCATCTATATCGTTTGGCAAGCTCAGTTTTAGATCCTCGATCATCCGATCAGTGAATAGATCGTCAGTCTCCGGCGTCTTTGGGCTGCCTGTTGTCCCCGTACTCGAGTCTCTTTCCCGGATGCTGACGATAATATTGTTCGCCCCGAGCGTGGCCATGTTGCCTGAAACCGTCGCCGTCATAGCGTCGCCGATGATTAGTATGGCTATTATCGACATTATCCCGATGATAATGCCCAGCATAGTCAGCAAGGCCCGCATCTTGTTTGACTTGAGCGACGAAAACGCGAGAGAAATGTTTTCCCAAATCATTGAACCGCCTGCCTTTCGTTACGCTCGTCGCTGACAATTTCTCCATCGCTGAGGGTTATGATCCTTTGAGTCTGTATCGCCAGCCCCTGATTGTGCGTAATGAGGATAACAGTTCTTCCCTCTTCTTTGTTTATCTTAAGAAAAATATCCATGACCAAGTTTCCAGTTTTCGTATCCAGCGCCCCGGTTGGCTCATCCGCAAGTATGATAGATGGATCGTTTGCGAGGGCGCGCGCGATAGCGACCCTCTGTTTTTGGCCTCCGGACAGCTCGTTGGGCATGTGATCCGCGCGGTCTTCCATTTCCACAAGCCTTAGTAGCTCCCGAGCTCTTTCAGATCGTTGCCTTCTTCCGACTCCTTTGTAAAACATCGGCAGTTCGACGTTTGACAGCGCCGTACACCTGGGGATCAGGTTGAAAGTCTGGAATACAAACCCGATCTTTTTGTTTCGGATTTCGGATAACTGATTGTCGGTCATTCCTGCTAGCGATACGTCGTCTAGCGCGTATTCTCCTTCCGTAGGGCGGTCGAGCGCGCCGAGAATATTCATCAGTGTGCTTTTTCCCGAACCTGATTGACCGATAATAGAAACAAATTCACCTTCGTCTATATCGATGTTAAGCCCTTTTAGGACGGTAAGTTCGTTTGGCTCCCCTATAAAGTATTTCTTAACAATATTTTTTATGTTTATCATATATCTGTACCTGGCCGGCTGCGTTTACCGCCGCCACATTGTGGGTAACTCCAAACTGTTCGCTTTTGAGAGCAGCCCCTCCGGATCGATTAGCAGCTCCATCCCGTCGTACAGCCTATATCCTGATATTTCGGTATTCACCATCGTCGTTATGCCCAAATTGACGTCTATTTCAAACCTTTCCCCGTTTTCAAACATATACACAAAATTACCTCTTTCGTTTGACACAATTGCTGAATTTGGTACTGCGTATACGTTTGGCTTTCTTTCTATTATTATATTTAAAAAAGCGTTCATCCCTATTTTTATTTCCGTATCCGGCTTGTCCAGGCTTGCTTGCACTTCAAACTCAACGCTCGTGGAACCGGCCGCGCTCACGGCTTTCGGAGATATATAGGACACGACCCCCGCATACTCTTTGTCGCCTGTCGCGTCTGTCGTAATGATGGTTTCTTGCCCCAATAAGACCGAAGAAATGCTGTATTCCCTGACTCTTGCCGACACATGCAGGTTGTCTGTGTCTTCGATCACAAAAATGACCCCAGCCGGGATGGAACCCACCTTGACGTTTACNTCCGTNACCACGCCGTCGGCTGTAGCGATTATTTGCCCTTCTTCCAATTGGTCGCTCAGCTTTTTGAGGTTGAGCTCCTGGATTTCCACGTTCGCGCCTTGCGATGCGGGTCGGCTTTGCGCCTGATCCAGTGTGTTCTGTGACGAACCCACGCTGTTTTGCGAAGATTCCAGCATTTTTAAGCTATCTTCGTATGCCTTTTGCGCGTTTTCCAACCTTGTTTTGTTGCCGTCCTCATTGTTTTCTATCGCTTTTATCTTGTCATTCATAGCTTTTTCATATGCGCGTTGCGCGTCTGAGTTTGCGTTTTGCGCAACCGTCAGTTTATCTGTAGCCATGTCGACCGCGTCCCTTTTTGCTCTATCCAGATCCGTCACCGCTTTGTCATAAGCTCTCTTCGCGTCATAATACAGATT
>WRNV01000247.1 GCA_009776445.1 Oscillospiraceae bacterium
CAGAACAAATCACTCCTCCTATCACACAACGTAGCATCATATTATCTACAACAACAAGCGTGAACGACTCGGGCTTGCTGGACTATCTCCAACCGTTCTTGAAAGAGGAAACCGGCATCACGCTCGACATCCTTGCGCAAGGAAGCGGCCAAGCATTGGCAACTGCAGCAGCCGGGGATGCCGATGTGGTTATCGCGCATAGCCCCGCAGCTGAAAAGCAATTCGTTGAAGATGGATTTGGCTATGACCGCACGGAATTCATGCATAATTTCTATGTTATAGTCGGCCCCGCAGACGACCCTGCGAACTTGGGACCCATCTCAGACGTCGCCGAGGCTATGGCGCAAATACTTGAAACTGGGAACGTTTTCGTTTCTAGAGGGGACGAATCAGGTACACATACTAAAGAAAAATCCTTATGGGATGCATCAGGTATTGACTATGAATCATACAGAGACAATTACCTTTCCGTCGGTAAAGGTATGGGCGATACATTGGTCATGACCTCAGAGATGCAAGGGTATACTTTGACCGACCTATCCACTTTTCTTTCAATGAAGGACAACCTTCAATTGGAAGTTATTGTCGAATCCGGCGCTGAACTCAAAAATACATATTCAATCATTCTGGTATGCGCGCAAGAAGGCAAAAATATTAAAATGGACGACGCGCAAGATTTCATGGACTGGCTCCTATCTAGCCACGCAATGGACTTAATTGCGGAATATGGCATCGAAAAATACGGCGAACAGCTTTTCTTCATTGGAGCTTGACGCGCAAACGTCGTGAATGTTGTTTTATCATAAACGTGTACGACTCCTCCCGCCGATTACCCGGGCGAAGTGAGTTGGATTGGGAGGATACGGGGCGGCTGTTTTCACCGTCCCGCGTTTTCTTGCTTTCGTGGTATTCGCGATGTTTGTGCCGTTTGTGCCGTTTATGCCGTTTGCAACGTTTGAAAAACCACAAGCAGGAGGGGAAGTTTTGGATTATCGCGAACTTGCGCAAATTGTCTGGGTCAGCCTATCGGTGTGCTTTACAAGCACATTGATTTCGGCGGCGCTGGCGATCCCATTTTCGTTGCTGCTGGGCATGGGAAACGGCTTGGTAATACGCGCGTTGCGTACAGCAGTTATCGCTTTGAGCAATATCCCGCCAGTAGTAGCAGGCTTGTTGGTATATATGCTAACTTCACGTTCGGGCCCCTTGTCGTTCCTTGGCATAGTCTTTAGCAAAACCGCTATGGTAATGGCGCAGGTACTTGTCGTTACTCCGCTTATCACATCGGTCCTGTTCCCAGTGTTTATAGATATGCGGGGTGATTTTTTGGAAACCTGCAATGGTATCCCGCTGAAGAAATCCAAAACTTATTTTTTGCTTTTCAATGAATGCAGATACATATATACATCCGCCGTACTCATAGGCTTTGGCAGGGCCATGTCTGAAGTTGCCGCCGTCAGCCTCACGGGCGGGAATATCCGGCACAAGACAAGAGTTCTCACGACAGCGATAATGCTCTCGACAAGCAAGGGTGAGTTTCGTGAAGCGCTAACCCTCGCGGCAGTATTGATTGTGCTCGTACTTATAGTAAACTTCCTAGCTGGCCGGATAAAAGGGCGTGAGAACAAATGACTGTAACGAATCTCAAAAAGAGTTTTGGAGACAGGCTCATAGTTGACCTGCCGTCATTAACGATAAATCATGGCGACGTATTCGCCCTTTGGGGACGTAACGGATATGGCAAATCTACTTTTTTAAGGCTTCTAGCCGGCGTGTTGCCTTGTGACGAGGGGCGTATCCAAGACAGAATGTCCATAAGTTATCAACCGCAAAACCCGTATATTTTCAAATGTGATTGCTTGAGCAGCGTTATGCTTGGATCAAAGAGTAAGGATAGGAAAAGGGCTATTGAACTCCTTGATTACTTCGGGTTGTCGGATAGGCTGGATGTGAGAGCGCGCGCGCTGTCCGGAGGGCAGCGGCAGTGCATGTTCCTAGCGCGCAGTCTACTTACGGAAGGCGAACTCCTGCTCCTCGACGAACCTTTTTCTGCGATTGATGCCATAAGGTGCGACGATATCGCGCAATTCACGTTGGATACTTGTAAAAATCAAGGCAGGACACTTATGGTAGTTATACACAAACGCGAACACTTGGAGATTTTTGGACACAAACAACTGCTTTTCAATGAGACAGGAAAAATCATGTTAGTGGAGTAATCAAATATTAGCGGCTCCTGACTCCTTGCGGCTAGAGACCGCGTTGTGCTATAATGTCCACAGTGGATGCCCCAACACAAACGTTAAGTGAGGTAATTTATATGCTTAAAAAAATCAAGTATAACTCCCCTGTTGTGCTAACATTTGCCGCGCTGTCGCTATTGTCGCTTATTTTGGGCAGTGTTTCGGGTGGAGCTACCACGGAAAAATTGTTTCGCGTTTACAGAGCGCCTTTAACCGATCCACTAACATATTTACGCTTTTTTCTCCATGTTTTAGGCCACTCAAACTACAGCCACTATATCAGCAACATGTTGCTCCTATTGGTGATTGGCCCGCAATTAGAGGATCGCTTCAGCTCGTCGTCGCTACTGTGGTCGATTATCGCTACAGCGTTGGTATCAGGGCTTGTGCAGTTTGTGTTCTTCCCCCACACAGCGCTCTTGGGAGCAAGCGGGATCGTGTTTATGATGATAATAATGTCAACTTTCCTGGTATACAAGAAAGGGACTCTACCACTGACAATGATTCTTGTTTTCATATTGTACATTGGGGGTGAAATCGCCAATGGAATCTTCCAAAACGATAATATCTCACAGCTTGCGCATGCGATAGGCGGGATATGCGGCGGTATTTTCGGCTTCCTACTGGTTTCTCGAAAACATGCCTAGAGTTCCAGGGCGTCAAAATTAAAGCGCCAAGATCGTGATGTTGATTTTAAACTTATAGTTGTAAAATTACTCATTTCATGCTAATATGCACATGGGAGGGATTAGCATGAATATATGGCACGATATTGACCCCAAACGGGTTTCAGACCAATACTTTGACGCTGTGGTGGAAATACCGCGTGGTGGCAAGCA
>WRNV01000248.1 GCA_009776445.1 Oscillospiraceae bacterium
GGAAATGCTGGACGAACAAAAGACGCCGGTCGGCAAGTTTTATGGTGACGGAATTTTCGATACTTGGAACAATTATCATGTATTGGATGTGCGTCGGATTGCACTGGTGATTCCTCCGCAGCGCAATGCGGTCCTGACGCGACATGGCAACAGCAAGTTGCCGAAACTTCCGCGAGACGAGGCGATTCGCGGCTGTCGGAAGTTGGGACGCAAGAGTTGGAAGGTCAAGGTCGGTTATCATCGTCGTTCGTTGGCGGAGACCGCAATGTTTCGCATGAAAACAATTTTCGGTGGGCACTTGAAAAATCGATTGTTACGAAATCAAAAAGTGGAATCCCGAATCCGATGTAAAATCCTAAACAAGTTCACAATGCTCGGAATGCCAAAATATGACTAATTTGTTTAGTCAACAACGCCATCAATAATTATTGATTACCTTTTTACCTGCCAATCGTATCATACTCCTTGAACGCCTCTCTAAAGTAGGAAGGCGAATACTGCTTTTGCAAGGATTTCATTTTGGATATTTCTTTTAGTTTATCGACATTCGATAATCCCTGTAGCTGTTGATTTGCCCCCCGTAGAAACTTGCTACCTGGCGTGAAATAACCAATAGAATTTGGTAGTCCCGGAATTGATCCCGGCTTGCCGGCCATCGAGCCCTCCAGCGCCTGATTGACTGTTGCGGCGTTCAGCGGATGTTCTTTATACCCCAACCAGTGCTTTAACTGTCTTTTCACGCCCGCATTAGCGTCAAATTCCAGCATTAACATATCGTGGTCTGAGCCTTGAAGCTGGATCGGTTTTCGCCAACCCACGATTGCCGCTGGCCCTGTTTTTATCGTCCGGTTACTCTGATTGTGCCGTAACGCCCATCCAAGACTGTTCAAATGCTGAACTTCATGCGGAACATGCTCATACAGCGCTTTCACAGGCTTTCGATGGGATATAATCACCGGCTGCGCCCCTGGCGCTGGACGCCCGTTTATCAGGTGGCTGAATGCGGTAGATAGGCTAGGCCACCCGCCTAGTACGTCATCTGCTTGTCGCCCGGTTTCAAGTACCGCCAAACCACCAGGAAGCTGCGCCAACCCGGGTACCCTTTTCTTAGCGTGCGCATAAAGACCGTGCACTTCCGGCGCCTCACGCGCCTTGCCAAGCGAACGCATATTGAATCGTTTTGCGAAAGGATTCCCTTCCCACATTCGACCTTGAGCGTGTTGCTTCGCTTGTCGCCAAACAGGAGCTATGAATTGATGATTAGATCCGTCCCGGGCAGTCAGCTGCGAGTGTCGATAACTTTCCAAATCAGACGGCTGCTGGAAAAATAACGGCTTGTCTCGAATTGCAGCAGGACGTAATCCGGTCAAACTTCGTAACCTGTTTCGAGACTGAACTAATTCCTGCCCTGTAGCATCATACCTTACCTGAGCCGCATCCAATAGATTAGTTACCGCTGCACGACGTCGAGGATCGGCTATAGTGTCTACCTTAAGCGCAATGGGATTCCATCTTTTCTTGATCTTCGTGAGCTCAGAGTCAAGATTGGCAACACCCTTCTGCGCCTGTGCGAGATTGTAGTCGGCATAACGGTTAAACAGCCGCTGGGCTTTGGCTTTGTTCGCCGGATTTCCTGAGTTCATCAGCCCGTTGATGACCTTGGTAAACTTGGTCGCAGCCCCTTTCTCAAACTGCGCCCGTATCTCAGGTTTGAGACACTCACCGAGACATGATGTCGGCCTCTTAATGTGAGACCGGTAGAACTCGGCCCTCTTAGTTCTGGCAACAGACTCCGAAAGCTCTTGCAGGGTAACGTGTCTGCCGTTGAGTATCATTTTGAAATGGTCGCGCCTTTCGCGTAACTCGAGCCAAATGACGGAGCCTCGACCTCGCCCACCTGCAAGTCGCTGTCGGCAACGCTCCGCGCCTCGATATTTTTTAGGATGTCCTCGTATGACGTGTTGGCGCCGATCAGTTTCTCCTTGGCTTTTCGGGTAATGGCTTTTTGACTACTACCGTAACCCTTCGTAAACCCGTGATAACCGGCAAGCAGCGCCAATAAGCCGCCGGCTGTGATGACGTACTTTTCAAGACCCGCTGTCTTAACCAGGCTTTCATACCTGTCAACAGCTGAGAATAAATCGTCGACCGCATCGATCAATTCAGATCGCTCCTCCGCAGACTTACTCCGATTCCGGGCCTGTTCCTGCTCATAGATCAGAGCCGCCTCAAACTCCCGCTTCGCCTTCTGACGCTCCTCTGACAGTTTGCGCTTGGCTTGATTCTTCATGCGACTACGCATAAGAGATAAGCCGGTCGCAACGCCCCCGAAACCAGCTGCGGCTATTAGGGGAGATGCCGCCGGAATATCTGCCAGCGTTTCATTACCCGTCGGCCTTGCCGACCCTCTGAAAAACGTCGTCATCGGACTGCCGAGGTTTCTCATAGACACCAGGGCCGCCTTCTCCGACGCGGCTTTTGGACTCGCCGCGTCATTGGAATCACTCACCGCCACCGGTTTTAGTTGCGCTTCGTCTTTCTTTTTTTTACGCGGAAGTACCACATTCCTATTCGCCACGGCTCTAAGGTACTCATTATCGTCAGCCAGCAATTTCAGGTTGTCCGTGGTATCACCGAAAGCAAGCGATCCATCTCGAACGCCTGTCAGGGCCTTGCCGACCGCGCCGATTCCAAGACCGCCAAGCGCCGCCAGCCCCATTATGGGATAAACTTTCCGCATCTGCGGATTCCACAAAAGTGATTCGGATACCTTGACTTGAGACATCTCAGTACAGCGCTCGCACGCTTTTATTTTTGCGTTTCTCCGACTCCTCTTTCTTGCGCTGAGTCACTCGCGTAAGAATATTGGAGGTCTCTTGTTTCAATCGTAAAATCTCATCCGCCTTCTGGACTGTCGGCACATCCACCTCATTCTCCTCCGTAAGCACGTTTGCGGCTGTTTGCCCTGCCGCGTTGCCTGCCCCATACGCCAGGATTGCCGGAAGTGCCACCGTACCGACACCGAGAGTAGCAAGGGTATTCGCAGACGGCAACCA
>WRNV01000249.1 GCA_009776445.1 Oscillospiraceae bacterium
CAGGATTTTTTTTATAAGTGAGCAAAAGATCCGTCTCTGTGTTCATAAATATAAGGATAAGGCAAAATGAAATGGAGCATTCAGACAAAATAACAATCGAGACGCGTGAAACTTCGACATCAATGGCTCCTAAAGTTATAGCGCAGGTTAAATTTAAATGCGTACCTATCATGACTTATATTATTGCGCATTATTGCGCTAATCCCTACTGCCCCTGTAAAACCGTGACCTTAAATTTCTTTGATGCAAACAGTAAATCTTATAGTAGACTGTTTGAGCTTGTAGTCAACTATGAGACGTGGCAACTCGAATCATCTCAGATTTTTAATAGCCAAATGAACTGCGAAGAGATGATAGACGAGTTCATGACCTCCATTGACGACCAATTCAAGGCTGATATTCTTTCCGAAATCAAGCCTAAAGCCAAAAAGGAACACCCCTTGCGCAACGACATCGAGTTATTTGATTTTGGTGCTGACAGCATGATTTTTTACTCTGATATTTACCAAACAGAACCATATGAAACTTTGTTGTTCACGTATGGTGGTAAGCGTTACTTCGTGCTTGATCATTATTGCCCCAAGCCAAAATGCGACTGCAAGGATGCGCTATTTGCATTTTACGAGATTAATGACGATGGGGGAAAAGCTGAGATAACCATGGATTATAAGGTCAATTATGAGACCGGAGTGGGCACCGTCGAGGAAATGAACGATGGAATTTCGTTGCGTTTCGCAAGAGAGCTATATGAAGAATTTTGTATGATATACGGCGGGGACGCAATGAGTTTATTTAAAAATCGGCATAGAGAAATAAAAAGGTGGGGCGCGAAATACTTCGGAGCCGGGGGGCTACTCGTAGCGGCTATTTCTCAAAAAACTGGGAGAAACGCACCATGCCCCTGCGGCAGCGGCAAAAAATACAAGAAGTGCTGCGGTTCTTAGCGTACATCATAACATCATGATTCGTTGTAAACTAGGCTCAAATCTCCTATAAAGAACATTTTGTATATTTTGGCCGGATTTCCCAACGGCGACATCAGAGCTGAGACGAGTACATTTGTGTCAAGAACAACACGGCTTGGTTTCATAGACTTGCCCCACGCGTTTTCCGTGCTGTGCGCGCTTTGGCGATTTCAGCGTTGATATCTTCCAGCGTCAACTTATCGGTGCCGTTTTGCACCGACTTTTGCCATATCTGTTCAGACGCTGCCATTGAGCCGCCCTTGCGTCACAAAAACGCATGGGTGGCGGTACAAAAAATGATTGAAAAACTGCGCTAAATAAAGTATTATCGAATAGGAGTTGATGATATGCGTACCCAACAAATCTATCTTGAAACCACGATGTTCAATTATTATTTTGAACCAGAACGCGAAGCACACGCCGATACCGTGAAGATGTTTGAGGAAATCAAAGAGGGCAAATATCAGGCGTTTACTTCCGTGTATGCGGTTGAGGAACTTGAAGAAGCTCCCGATGAAAAAGCTAAAAAAATGACGAACTTGATTAAGGAATTTGGAATAATCGTGTTAGACGCTTCCGAAGAAGCCGATACTCTTTCCACGAAATATCAAGAACAAGGTATTATTCCCCCCGGAAGCACAGTCGACGCACAGCATATCGCCGTTGCGACGGTCAACAATATGGATATGATATTGAGCCTTAACTTTCGACATATAGTAAGGAAAAAGACAGAAACAATGACAGGGCTTGTCAATACTTCCCTCGGTTACAAACCAGTAGAAATACACTCGCCAATGGAGGTGGTGGAACGTGAAAATACTTAGTGATTATATGAATGACCCAAGCGTGGTCAACGAGCAAATGCCGCTACGCGAGGTACACGCTATCAGATTGATGATTTATGATAGGACGAAGGACATGACCCCCGCAGAGAGGACAGCTTATTACAACAATAGACTTATTGAAACTCAAAAAAAGTACGGTTTTAAAATCGAACAAAACGCAAGAAGAACTTAAAAATCAATACGCACCAACAAAGGCAATCGCTGAAAACGGCGGTTGCTTTTTTTTATATTCAGACGATAGGAGATTATTTAGTCAAAAACCACACTGGAGAGAATCGAAGAACTTAACGAGAGAATCGAGCAAATCAAAAATCGGAAAAAAGAACTAAAACAACATAATAGGCAGGAGCGCAAAGACAGGACGAAGCGGTTACGTCAGCGCAGGGGATTATTTGAAAGCAAGCTGCCCGACACAATCACACTAGCAGATGAGCATTTCAAATCATTCCTTGAAAAAACAATCCTTTCCGAATCAGAAAGCAAACTCTTATCCGCATTATTGACCGAGTTGTACGCATTTTTCATTTTCTAACCTCATAGATAAAAGATTTCTCACTTGGTACCTTATGGATTATTGGAGCAAATTAAAATCAAGAAAATCCCCTCGTACAACACCGTATTCTAACTACTGTCTTCAGAATTCTGCAGCCGCCCTTTGGGTTGTGGGCAAAGCCTACTTTAAGATAAATATCCTGTATACAACGTGCTTGAACTGGTATATAATATCATTAAATTGGTCAGGTATTCCAGAGGTGTTCATGGGTGCTTACGACTGGCGTTAAGGCTCCGAGATGTGCTTGTGCTTGTACTTGAGCCTGAGCTTTGTAGCGAGAGCGAAACTGTTTTATGTACCGGGTCCTGCGGCTGTTTTCAGCCCTTGGGGGGGAGTTCCGGCGAGGCGGTTCCGTTTGCCCGTGATGCTAGCATCGGTTTGTCCTATGTCTGGAGCCAAAGCTACTCTTGATGGCTGACTAAATTTTCTATTAAACAAAAGGAGCATCAATATGGAGTTTATACGCAAGAAAAACCGCAAGCTTGTATGCTTGCTGCTATCCCTTATCATGGCGGCGTCGGTCTTGACACCGCTCGTGAACACATACGCGGCTCAAGTCGATTGCACGGACAAAATCCTAAACCCCAGCTTTGAAATCGGGACTGTAGGCCAAGCTCCGTCCAACTGGACACGTACCGGCGGTACTTACGCCAA
>WRNV01000250.1 GCA_009776445.1 Oscillospiraceae bacterium
CGCGCCAGCCACGACGTAGGCTGCGGCTGCGGCGCTATCTACCACATTGGCAATGGCGGGCTCCGCCGCCGCGGTTCCTTCCGCCAATGCACAGGGCAAGTATGCAACAACAGGCGCCAGCGCCAATGCTATCACAAGCGCCACGCGTAATAATATTTTTATTTTCGTACTATTCATTGTTCCGCTTTTCAATATACTTTTCATTCTATTACGTTCCACTTTTCAATATACTTTTCATTCTGTTATGTTCCACTTTTCAATATACTTTTCATTCTGTTATGTTCCACTTTTCAATATACTTTTCATTCTATTATGTTCCACTTTTCAATATACTTTTCATTCTGTACTTGCAGGTATCTCTCCCTTTGATCTCAGGGTAAACAGCCATGCGATCACAGTCGCAAACACAGTAAGCGCCGAAATCGTAAATATTGCGGGGGACATGGTCATATTTTCAAGATTATCCGTGTAATACTTAGAAAAAATGAGCAACGAATTAAAAAATCCTGCTGTTGAGGCGAGGATGTAGACACCTCCGAATACCGCGCCGCCATTCAAGCAGTATACCGCCAGCAGGAGCAGCAACGCCGGGAAGAAATACCTCTCGTGCATTTTATGAGCAAACGTAGTCACCCCTAAGAGGAGCAGAGCAGATCCCAAAAACGGCATAATGTTCGTCATGTCTCGTAACCCGTTTTCATTACCCCGCTCATTTCCATCATGCAACTCGTCTTTAACAAGCCTTTTCTTGTGGTACATGTAAGTAACAAATCCCGTAAGCGCAGTGAACATAACAATGGATAACAATCCCCATGTGGAGAATTTAAAGAAGAGCAATGTGTCCGAAGCGTCTCTAAAATTCGCCCCGAGCAGTGAAAAGAAATTGTAAGCGTTCATTGACGCATAGTTATACGACTCCAAAGTGCCAAGATATAGCTTTATGATCCACAGCGGGCTTTGCCCCAGAGAAAAGGGCAATACGCCAAAAACAAACGTCCCGGCAAAACACGCCGCGGCTATGAAGACTCTCTTAACTTCCCTCTTAGCTAACATGATATACAGGCATTCAAAGAACAGAATCGGCAAAAAGATTATCCCCTGGGGTTTTACAAGAACTCCGATTGCAAAAAACACTGCGGCTAATTCGTATTTCTCCCTGGACAGATATATACAAGCCGCGAGAATCAGTAGCGCCACAATCGAGTCGATCTGTCCCCAAATCGTTGAAAGGAAAAAAACGACGGGGTTAAAAAGGTAGAGCGACATTACAAAAAGCCTATATTTCTCACTTAGTCTGCCTGCCGACAAGTGATAGAGAATATTACCGGATACGACGTCCGCAATAATCGCGGGAGTTTTGATAATCAAGGTGAAAATTGCGCTATTTGAAGGTATTGAGAACAAATTCCGTATTGTTCCAAGAAAAAACAGCACATACATGTACCCTGGGGGATAGTCAAGAAAGAACTCTTCACCTTTGCTGTATAGACCGGCAAAGTCATCCGCCGCCGCCTGAGACCAGGCTTTAAAGCAAGCAATATCGTTTGGGAAGCCATCTATCGCCATAGCAAATATCAGTCGCAAAACAATCGCCATCAGAATAATAAGCCCGCGTTCCCTCAAAAGCCCTCCGGGACTCTCTCTGATGTCCGGCGGACCTGCTCTGAACAGTACGTCGGGACGTTGCTGCGTGGAGTGATTTTTCCCAACGCTAAATTCCTTCTTTCGTGGCTCCTCTGTATTGCTCTTCTTAAGCCACCTATAAATCAAAAAGAATATGACCGCAGAAATAATAAAAATAATTGTGAACATCCTGTCTATATCAGAACGAGTCATCTATATGACAATTCCTTTCCGCTCTGCGAAAGTTACACACAAATATGACCATACTCCAAAGAAATGGCTCTGGTCAATTATACACTTAAAACGGTAGGAATATCAATAGCCCTGTTGATTGCTCACATAATGGCTTACATGTGGGTTACAGGTGGCTAACTCGTGGCTCTCAGATTGAGAGGTTTTCGAAAGCGTTGCTTTAAACAATTTCTGACAGATTACGTCTGCCATACACAAAACGTCAAACCTCCATCACATCGCCAATCACCACGAAAAAACAGTAAAATTTCTAATTTGTATGCGGTAATACGGATGTCGGCGATCCATGGCTGACTGAAACGACCTATATCCAAGAGGATTGGTCAGACGTTTTTTATAGCCGCGTCCGTATCCTCAACAAGTTGCAAAGCTGCTGCGGGATTGCTGAGGTTGTACGCGATATAATCTCTCACAGCCGCCAAGTCCTGTTCAAATATAGGCAGATAACTCAACACATATTTTCTATTCATTGAGTTGTTCACGAAGCCGTGAGAATACCTCCTTATGTGTATAACGGATATCGGAAGCTGCGGCTGCGCGGTCAGCTTCGTCTAATTTCAGCTCAATATCGTCGGTCAGTTCAGCATACTTTTCAAGACTCATTACAACCATTGCACCATATCCGTTTTTAGTTAGATAGACCGGTTGACCGCCGCTGACCACATTTTCAATTTCCGGGAACTTATTCCGAAGGTCGGACACCGGCCTTATTTGGATCATTCTCACCACTCCAAAATGCATTAATTTTATCCTAATATTATCTCAATATTATCATTTTATCAAGGCGGATAAGCACATATACAAGCACGGTTGACAGGCGGATAAGCACATATACAAGCGCAGATAAACGCGTAAATGAGCGCTTCTGATCCACTTACGCTACTGAAGCCGTAGCGTTGCTAAACTACGCTAATACTACGCTAATAACACTCTGATACCAATTACGCTACTGAAGCCGTAGCACTGCTAATACTTGCCAAAATCGCCGCCGCCGCCGAAGCCGCTGCCTCCGAAGCCACTACCGCCTCCGCCGAAGCCACTACCTCCGCCGCCGAAGCCGCCTCCACCACTGCCGAAGCCACTACCTCCGCCGCTGAAGCCGCCCACGCCCCCAACACTGCCGCCCGCGGCGCCTCCGCCC
>WRNV01000251.1 GCA_009776445.1 Oscillospiraceae bacterium
GCATACTCTTCTGACGGTAACCTGATCGAATGGCCGTTTTCCAGATATCTCCCATACGAAACAGAAAAAGCCGTCATGGGTTTCCGCATGTCTCCCGGTAGGACTATTGATTCAATCAGCAGCATAACATATATAGTACAAGTAAGCGTTTTCAGTAACGACTATGGCAGGACTTATGAAGTTGGGTTGCAGATTGGCCAGTTTATACTTTATTTTATATACGCTTTTTTAGCTCTTCTCGTTTTTGAACTGTTGACATTGTTTTCCCGCACGATTAACGACAGGCGCATGGTACGCCGCACTCTCGGGCCTATCGCCGATCTAGCGCGCGCGGCTCAAACCCTCAACGATGTGAACAGGCAGCTTGACCCAGAGAAAATGATGGTATTGGCTGGTAAGCTCGACGGCATAGACGCAGGGCGTCTCGATACGCGGATTCAGATAGACGATATGCAAGAGGAACTGAAAAGCGTTGCTGTAGCCATTAATGGGCTGCTTGACAGAATCAATGAATCCTACGCCGCGCAGACGCGTTTTGTTTCCGACGCCTCACACGAATTGCGCACGCCAATCTCCGTCATACAAGGCTACGCCAACCTGCTCGACCGTTGGGGCAAAGATGATGAGAAAGCCCTCCTTGAGTCCGTTTCCGCAATCAAGGATGAGGCCGGAAATATGAAGGAACTTGTCGAGCAACTTCTGTTTCTTGCTCGTGGAGACAGTAACAGGATAAGTTTAGTAAGGGAGCGCATCGACGCGCTTGGCCTCATCGGCGAGGTAATCAGCGAGACGCGTATGCTTGATAAGGGTCATGAATTTAAAATTGCCGGAAGTGATGTAATAATTACAGCAGACAGGTCTTTGTTAAAGCAGGCTCTCAGGATACTCATCGATAATGCGATCAAATACACGGATAATGACGGTGAAATAACAATTTCAGCCATAATTGACGGCTGGTCCGCGCGGATATCTGTTTCGGACAATGGCATAGGGATTGCCCCCGAGATACTTCCGTTCGTTTTCGACAGGTTTGTAAGAGCCGACGAATCGCGCGCCAGATCGACCGGAGGATCGGGNTTNGGNCTCTCGATAGCGCAGTGGATAATCTCCCGGCACAACGGGCANATCGAAGTGATCAGCCGCGAGGGTATCGGCACAAGAATTACGCTTATCCTGCCGACTTTGGCCGATAGTTTGGATAGCCAGATGATCGCCACGCCACAAAGTCCTCAAACTGCTGCTTTCACATCTCAATAGCTTCTCAAGAACAATACTCCTGAAAAGCCGCCAGGGCGGCTTTTTCGCGTCGGCACATTTTATCAACTTACCCACAAACGATAATTTTTTAAATATCTGGATTTTTGTGTAGAAATTTTCATGGATATTTGCTATAATGCAAAAAATTAGGTCTGTGATCATGGAGGAACGTTATGAACATTGAATTAACGGAACTAGAATTCAGGCGTCTTCTAGACATGGCATACATTGGCAATTGGGTGCTTAACTCAACGAGAGGTACAGATCGGTTTGATGATTATGACATCGTTGAAAGCAAGTTGTTTTCGTACTGCCCAACATGCGGAATGCCCACGCTGACCGAGTTTTCTGATGGCAACGCAAGTCCATCGGAGGCGTTCGAGAATGGTGGGATACACGAAGCTATCTCCGACTATGAAGATGCTGTTTTCTTCGAAATACTAGCTGAAGAATTGGCGCGCCGCGACATGGATTTTGAGCCTATCAGCCCTGAGAATTATAATGAACTGACCGATCGTATCGACGAATATATAGAGGAGTTCGAACAAAACGGCATTGATAATATTTCGCTTGATAAATAGAGGTAGTCGTGATGCTTGATGGTATTGCTGAAGACGCGCGCGCAGCGGCAATTGAATTGCTCGCAAAATCAAAACTAGTCGCTGGGCAAATCGTAATCGTCGGCTGTTCGACAAGTGAAGTCGCCGGGTATAATGTCGGGACAAATTCAAACGCGGAAATCGGCGCAATACTGTTCGACGTGTTGTACGAAGTCTTTTGCAAACATGGCGTATACTTGGCTGCGCAATGCTGCGAACATTTAAACCGAGCAATAATAACGCAGCGCGCCGCTTCCGCTAATTGCACGATCGTCAACGTCGTCCCAAAGCCAAAAGCCGGCGGTGCGTTTGCAGCCGCTTCATACGCAAAGTTCCAGGATCCCGTCGCCCTAAGCGGAATTCGCGCGGACGCCGGGATCGATATAGGCAATACGCTTATAGGTATGCATCTGAAAGAAGTCGCGATACCATTACGGCTGAGTGTTACCCATATCGGTAAAGCCGCAGTGGTAGCAGCGCGTACAAGGCCGCCCCTGATTGGCGGGATTCGCGCCGAATATGACGAAACGCTGTTTTAGCGTTGCCAAATATAAATTATGAAGTTTTCAACAGGAAGTTTTCATTACTCTTGACTTTTAATAAAAAAAGCACTAGAATGATGGCGTTGCGATTCCAATTCTTTCCGATAACAACTTTTATCATTTGGAGAAGTACCCAAGTGGCCGAAGGGGCTCCCCTGCTAAGGGAGTAGACGTGTCAAAAGCGTGCGAGGGTTCAAATCCCTCCTTCTCCGCCACCCATATGTCAAGCCCACGCTAGAAATTATTTTTGCGTGGGCTTGAGAGTTTTCAAGCATAATCACTGTATATGGATAGTGTTTACTTTGTCATCTTCCATTTTAGCAGAAGGAATCGTTGCACGAATCCTACTTCGTAATCTGTTTTTCAAATCTTCTTCATTCTCCCATAAAATAACATTGTAGTGTTGAATATCAAAGTGGAGTTTGTTTTTATTTCCATTCTTGTCTTCGCCATCAAACCATTGTTTTTTACAGCACCGGATAACTGCCAATCCATACCCTTGCGCATATCCTGCTTCAAAATAGGCTCCACAGTTGTTGTAAGTAAAATCAGCAATTATAAACTTGCTTGTCTTAATTGCAACAATAATCTCATCGGTTAT
>WRNV01000252.1 GCA_009776445.1 Oscillospiraceae bacterium
AAAGTAAAGGAATGTGTGCCATGATAAATAAGTATTCAGAAATCCTCTCTGCTGATATGACGTATGAACTAACAGAATCAATACCACCGGCAAATAAACCTGTAAGTACACGGAGATTTGCACCAGGAGCATTAATTCTTTTAGTGTTGCTATTTTTAATGCTTCTGCCGCAACAGGCAATGGCCAAATTTTACAGTATAAAAGCTACGGAAGAACTGTTGTACGTGGCAAATCGAGCAAGTGTGGAGGATATAACCCGTCTTATAAAGGAAGACGCGGACGTCAACGCCACTGACAGTATGGGAAAGACTCCCTTGATGTTAGCTGCCGAGTTCAACACAAACCCTGAAGTCATACGAATCTTGATTGAAGGGGGCGCCTATGTCAACAAAACTGACAAAAACTTCAATACTCCATTGATGATTGCTGCAGAGTTCAATGAAAACCTGGAAGTCCTTATAGTTTTGATTGAAGGGGGCGCCGATCTCACCGAAAGGAATAGACAAGGCAAAAACGCGCTAGATTGCGCAGAACAAAGAAAAGTGTCTAAAGATACGGATGTGTATAACTTCCTTCAGGAAAAGACGATTGCGGCTTACAAGGCGAAAGAAGCCACGAAGAAGCTGAAAGACATAGCAGCTGTGGCAAGTGTAAAGGAAATAAACCGCCTTATTCAAGAAGGAGCTGACGTAAACGCCTTTGACAGTAACAGATTTACTCCATTGATGATTGCCGCCGAAAAGAATACAAACCCTGAAGTCATACGAATCTTGATTGAAGGGGGCGCCGATGTCAATGCTACATTTAGTTACACAATTTTTGGATTCAAAACTGAATACATAGAACGGCTTGGCTATACTCCATGGATGCTTGCTGTCCGGTACAACCCAAACCCAGAAGTCCTTAGAGTTTTGATTGAAAACGTCGCCGATATTAACTACACTGATAGAAAAGGATTTACTCCATTGGTGATTGCTGCAGAGTTCAATAAAAACCTGGAAGTCCTTAGAGTTTTGATTGAAAGGGGCGCAGATGTCAACGCCGCTGACGAAGCCGGAAATACTCCATTGTTGATGGCTGCCAGTCGAAGCTCAACCCCAGAAGTTTTGCAAAACCTGATTGAAGGGGGCGCAGATGTCAACGCCGCTAACGATAAAAACGGATATACTCCATTGATGATTGCTGCCGAAAAGAATCCAAACCCGGAAGTTACACAATTCTTGATTAAATGGGGCGCCGATGTCAATGCCGTTTCCTTCGTTAAGAAGTCATTCAGAGTACAAACAAGCAGTGGTTGTGATTCACCATTTGGCTGTGGTCCTAGCTACAAAACAGAGACTGAGTTTAAAGTATACACCCCTTTGATTGCTGCCATGTACAACTCAAACCCTGGAATTGCGCAATTATTAATTGATAACGGCGCTTCCGAAAGCATAGCAAAGTTACTTCAAATAGTAAATAAGGGCCTTGACAATACATTCATGATAATACTCTTGTTACTGTTTATTGTGTTTACCTGGATTCCCATGAAAAGGCGGATTAAAAAAGGTAGTGCGCGAAAGGCAGGAATAAGATAGTTGGATGGAATGCTGCTTCTAAATCGTGAAACATGGAGTCTTTGCGGCAAATTGATGAACAAGGTCGTGATTATCTGAAACGTCACGATCTCGTAACGGGTTTCGGTGGATAGAACGGTAAATATGATTTCCCGTGTTTGGTGAAAGAATAACGATAGATACAATCAAAGCAGAAAATGTTGTCGCTGAGTGGTAAAATATTCACAATAGAGCTACCATAACAGCAAAACCGTAAATTACAAAAGAAAGCGAGTGACCAACATGGCAACCTATCCCAACGAAACCGTAAAATCAATCATTGAGCGCAGGAGCGTACGCAAGTATGCGCCGCAACAAATCACCGATCAGGAATTGGAATGTATTATAAATTGCGGATTGCACGCTCCCAGTGCGCGGAACACGCAAAACTGGCATTTTACAGTCATTCAAAATGCCGAACTGATCTCGTGGATGAATGACAGAATAAAGGAAAACATGCCGCCTGAAACCGCCGCATATTTCAGGGAAAGGCAAGGAGGCAGAGACGATTACAGCATCTTTTACAACGCACCGACTCTCGTACTGGTCAGCGGAGAAACTGACGACACGTATACCGACTCCAACTGCGGCTATGCCACGCAAAACATGTGCCTGGCCGCACAATCCCTGGGCGTTGCTTCCATCGTTATAGGGATGGCCAGATTTTTATTCGTCACGCCCGAAGCGGACAAATACGCTAAAGAATTTGGTGTTCCGGACGGGTACAGACCGCTTTATGTAATATGTTTCGGATACGCGGACATGACCTCCGAAACACCTGAACGCCTTCTTGGCAGAGTGAATTACATCCGCTGAATATTATTAACGGAATAATTTTATTTTGAGGAGGATTAAGCCATGCAAACAGTTCACGATTTTTTGAAAAAAGCCGAAACCTACTATATCGCAACAATTGACGGCGACCAACCAAGGGTGCGCCCTTTTGGGACAATTAATCTTTTTGAGGGCAAGCTTTACATTCAGACCGGCAAAAAAAAGGACGTAGTGAAACAAATCAACGTAAACCCAAAGGTTGAGCTGTCCGCCTTTCACGGAGAAACATGGATTCGCGTTGCTGCTACGCTGGTCGAAGACAACCGGACGGAAGCGCAGGAAAGCATGTTGGCGGCATATCCGCAATTGCGGGGGATGTACTCCGTCAACGACGGAAATAACGTTGTCTATTACCTGAAAGACGCCGCAGCCACTTTCTGCTCATTTAGCGGCGAGACTAGGGAGGTAAAATTCTGATGAGCATAGTTTTAGCTGTCAACGGCAGCCCGCGAAGTGATGGAAACACAGCTCATATGCTGCAAACAGTTCTGGACGTATGCGCCGGCGCTTCGCATCAAACCGAGCTGTATCAAGCAGGCGGAAGAATCGTTCGCGGCTGTATGGCG
>WRNV01000253.1 GCA_009776445.1 Oscillospiraceae bacterium
ATTGTTTACATTCTGACAAACCCCTCACTTGATGGGTGGGTAAAAATAGGAATGTCCACTCGCAACGATATTGACGCCCGGTTAACGGAATTGAATCGTCCTGCGAATATACCCTTGTCGTATCGCGCTTATGCGATATATGAAGTGGACAAACCGCAAGAGGTTGAAAAGCATATCCATAACCTATTTGATCTTATTGACGAGAACCTTCATGCGAGGGAAACTCTTTCGGGCGGTAGAGTACGGGAGCGGGAGTTTTTTCGTATATCCCCAGAGAAAGCATTTGCCGTGTTTATGAGTGTTGCAAATCTTCGTGGCGATACAGAGAGCTTAAGGCGAATAACGCCGAGCGAAGAACAGATCGAAGAAGAAGAAATCGCTGAGCAAATAGACCGTAGACCTAATTTCAAATTCTCAATGCTACAAATTCCTGTCGGATCTGAATTGAGATTCCTNTATGATGATTCTGTTATTTGCCATACNAAAGATATGATAAACAAAATNGAGTATGAGGGCGTTGAGTATACTCTTTCAGGCTTGGCACGTATTTTGGTTGCGGAATCACGCGGANTAAATAGGTCACACTCAGTAGCNGGTCCTCGATATTTTACATATCAAGGAAGCACCCTTGCTGACCTGAGAAACATNCANGAGCGCAGAGAGGTTGANGAATTATGATTGACAACAAGAAAGAACAGGAACGCGCCGAGTTGCACCGTACAATATGGAATATCGCAAACGATCTTCGCGGGAGCGTGGACGGATGGGATTTTAAGCAATACGTCCTTGGTATGCTGTTCTATCGCTACATATCGGAAAACCTTACATCTTATATCAACGACTGTGAACACGCTGCAGGAGATACGGCGTTCAACTATGCCGTGCTTGAGGACGGTGACGCAGAGCAAGCCCGTGATGACCTTGTAAAAACAAAGGGCTTTTTCATTCTTCCAAGTGAGCTTTTTGAAAATGTTTTGAAACGCGCCGCCACGGACGAAAATCTTAACGAAACGCTTGAAAGCGTCTTTAAGGATATAGAATCCTCCGCACAGGGAACGGACAGCGAAGCCAACTTCAAGGGGCTGTTTGATGATATCGACGTAAACAGCAACAAGCTTGGCGGCACAGTCGCACAGAGAAACGGGCGGCTTGTGAAACTGATGAACGGCGTAGCCGATATGAAGCTCGGTGATTATAAGGACAATACGATTGACGCTTTCGGCGACGCTTACGAGTTTTTGATGGGGATGTACGCAAGCAACGCCGGAAAAAGCGGCGGAGAATACTACACGCCGCAAGAAGTCTCCGAATTGCTGACCCGTATTGCCCTTGTTGGGAAAACCGAAGTAAACAAGGTGTATGACCCCGCTTGCGGAAGCGGTTCCCTCCTGCTTAACTTCGCAAAAATCTTAGGCAAAGACAACGTGCGGCAGGGCTTCTTCGGGCAGGAAATCAACATCACGACCTACAACCTCTGCCGTATCAATATGTTCCTGCATGATGTGGACTATGATAAATTCGACATTGGTCACGGCGACACGCTGGCCGACCCGCTACATTGGGACGATGAACCCTTTGAAGCCATCGTATCGAATCCGCCATATTCGATCAAGTGGGCGGGTGATGATAACCCTCTGCTTATCAATGACCCGCGCTTTTCTCCCGCCGGGGTGCTTGCGCCTAAGTCAAAAGCTGACCTCGCTTTTATCATGCACAGCCTTACATGGCTCGCGACAAGCGGGACAGCGGCGATTGTCTGCTTCCCCGGCGTGTTTTATCGTGGCGGCGCAGAGCAGAAAATCCGCAAATATCTTGTTGACAACAATTTTGTGGATTGTGTTATTCAACTTCCTGACAATTTATTTTTTGGCACAAGTATTACAACCTGCATTATGGTAATGAAAAAATCCAAGAGCGAAAACAGCACGTTATTCATTAATGCAAGCAAAGAGTTCATCAAGGTAGCAAACTATAATAAACTGACAGCAGAAAACGTTAAGAAAATCGTTGATACTTATGCAAGTTGTAAGTCGGTGGAGCATTTAGCAAAGATCGTACAGAACAGCGAGATAGCCGAGCAGAATTACAATCTGTCTGTTTCTACCTATGTTGAGCAGGAATACAAACGCGAATCAGTTGACATCAAAGTGATGAATAACGAAATTGAACACATCATTTCTCGCGGGAATTTTCTTAATAGAGAGATTAGTGCTTATATTGCTGAGATTGAGGGCGCCGGTCTGGAAAGTATCATTGATTGTGGAAAATGGGATATGAAGAGTTTGGGAGAAATAGGAACCTTTATTAGAGGAAAGAGGTTTGTTAAAAATGATATTGTTTCAGACGGATCCCCCTGTATTCACTATGGAGAGTTATACACTCATTATAAGATATGGGCTGATAAAACAAAGTCGTTTTTAGAACCAACTTTGGCATTAAAACTCAGGAGTGCAAAAACAGGAGATGTTATAATAGTTGCTGCTGGCGAAACAGTAGAAGATATTGGTAATAGTGTTGCATGGTTGGGTGATTCGAATGTAGTTATTCACGATGCTTGTTTTGCGTTCAGTCACAGCCTAAATCCCAAATACGTTTCATACTATATGCAAACTCAATTTTTTAGGAGACAAATAAAAAGATATATATCATCTGGGAAAATATCGTCAATAAATGCCGCAGGGCTAAGCAAAGCGTTGATACCTATCCCTCCTCTAGAAGAGCAAGCCCGTATTGTTACTTTTCTTGACTGCTTTGATACGCTGATAAACGATACTATGAGGGGGCTACCCGCACAGATTTTAGCTCGAAAAAAACAATATGCATACTACCTCGAAAAGCTACTTGCCGTCAATGAGATGTCCTTATGAGCCAATACAACATCATAACGGCTGATAATGAATCTACCGTTGTCGCGGAATACTCCCCGCCATACCGAACGGCTGCGGACTATCAGAGCGAAGCCGCTTTGGAAAAAGAGTT
>WRNV01000254.1 GCA_009776445.1 Oscillospiraceae bacterium
CGAACGCTGTACGCAGTCGAAGCGAAGTC
Organism: Oscillospiraceae bacterium; assembly: GCA_009776445.1. Lineage (GTDB taxonomy): Bacteria > Bacillota > Clostridia > Oscillospirales > Oscillospiraceae > WRMH01. Next base: position 30 of record WRNV01000254.1, read on the forward strand.
GATACCCCCTTATCGCTTAGTTGTCTGAAGTGGGTTTGGGTCAGTTGGCGTCAAGTGCATACCCAGGTAAATCAATTAATCGACCTTAGCATCCTGGCATAGTACTATTGGAACAGTATTTTTATAAATACGATAAAAAAGAAATGGAACAGTGGTTCCATTTTTCTATTAGTTGTGAAAATATGGATTGACCAGTTTATAAGCGGCTTAAGTTTATGCACAAAGATTTACCTAATACTGACAATGGTTTTACAAAAGTATGATATTGCACTTTACAATCGATGTTTATAATTTAAAGTGTCGACAAAATAAAAAATCAGGAGGAAATCCAAATGCAAAGAACGAAAAAACTCTCGGGTACGCTTTCCCTATTTCTCGCCGTCATAATTGTTTTTACAATGGTAGTACCAAATGTCTTAGCGGCTACAGCGGCCGCCACTCTGGATGTGAGTTACCTGACACTTGCACCGGGATCAGACGCGACGCAGTTCACTTTTTCATGGCACACAGCAACCGCAACCAACCCTGTCGTACGCATCTGGAAAGATGATGGAACAGCAGCGGAATTCACAGGTACATGTAGTTCATCGACGTCATCTATCAGTGCCAAGTACTACAATGCAGTAACAGTGGCCGGCCTTGAAGCCAACACCGCTTATACCTACCAGGTGGGCGACGGCGACGGCAACTGGAGCACTGAATACAACACTAAAACAGGCGACCCAAACGCTTACAGCTATTTGGTTGTTGGCGATCCGCAGATTGGCTCCAGCAATGCGACAACTGATACCACCTCTTGGGTAAACACTATGAATATCATGCAACAGCATTTCCCGAACTCTGCCTTTTTGGCTGGTACCGGCGATCAGATTGAAACATCCGGAACTCTGGCACATTATACCGGGTTTTTCTCTCCCGTTCAGATGACCTCGCTACCCTTTGCCAGTTGTATGGGCAACCATGAAGGCTCAGGTACGGCTACACGTACATTCTATAATCCGCCCAACGCAGATAGCGTGCAAAACTATTGGTACAGATACGGTAAAACACTATTCCTTGTTTGGAACTGCACCACTGGAAGCCCGAGTACCATGAGAACATTCCTGACAAACGCGATAGCTCAGAATGAAGACGCGTCCTGGAGAATCCTTAACTTCCATTACGACGTATACGGTCAAGGCAGTTCACACGCCCTCTCGGACGGCAAGACCTACAGGGATCAATATGTTCCTGTCATTGACGAATTCGATATAGACGTTGTGTTCAACGGACATGACCACTCATACAACCGTTCATATCCGATGAAGTATTCTGGCAGTGCCAGNACCTCCAACGAACTGTATGTACAGCCAGAAACCTTCGGCNCCAACGGCGAATCCATCGATCCGGCCGGCACGGTCTATTTCTCGCTCAACTCCTCAACAGGCAGTAAATATTACAGCTTGATNGCAAAGCAGACCTACACTGCGGTAATGCATCAGTCTAACCTCCCGCATATCAGTGAGGTCGCTATGACTGCCAACACCTTTACCTGTACGACCTATCAAATCGAGACCAATAACAGCCTCACCATGATCGATACATATACTATTTTGAAAACAAACGGCGCTGTCGATCCTGAAGTTCCCGTAGAACTAATCCTTACCACCAATAAGAACATTGTCCGCCCGAACGAGTATTTCAACGTATCGGTTTCATTCACAGGAGAGGTTGAATCCAATATCGTAGAATTAGGTTTCACTTTTGATGCCGACAAGTTCGATTTTGCCAGTTATACCCTTGCGGACGGCGCAACGTTGCTTACGAGGGAATTTGGCGCGGGTTACGCGAAAGTTATGGTCATGCTCCCCGATTATAAGATGGAGAGTTTGGGCAGCTTAATGCTTAAAACAAAAGACAATGTAGGCATTACCTCCTCAACGATAACAGGCACTGCAAGATTCGTTGAGAGAGATAAAAACCTCGACAAAGCGATAAAGGAAGCGGACGGCTCGTACATCCAAAAGACTAACAATGTCGGCACGGAAAAATTTGTGGTAGACCTGATTGTTCTGTCGAACCTGGTCGATGCTTTCGGAATTACTTCTGATCATCCAGATTGGGGCGATCTCAGCCACTTCGACTTCAACGGCAACAACGAGATAGATATATTTGATATCGTGACCGTCGCGGAAATGATAAAGTAAATCAATCCACGGCAAGCGAGCGCAATAAGCGGGCGGCATTCCCCGCCCGCTTATTGTCAACAATTGCCTCAAAATATGATGATGTGGTGAGTGATAATGATACAGGCAATAAAAAAGATTACGCATAATAAAAAGCACAGAAGTATTGCTATATTATTATGTATTTTGTGCGTTTCTGCTGTCAGTCTTTCAATATGGTTTTTCAAAGAAAAACGCGATCTCGCTGATTTCGCTAAAGATGAAAACAGTCCCGATGTTCTTACTGATCTAAACGATCCGCAAGTTCCATTGAGTAATACTGCAACGACAATATCAGCGGGAGATATTGCAACGACAGTTTCAGCGGGAGATATTGTCGTCGTGAGCGTTTTTGCAGATGAAATGGACGACGTTTACGGCTATCAATTTGATATGAATTACTATACGGAATATCTCGAATACAGAAACCGCCTTTACAGTGATATTGATGAAATAACCACAATTTTTGCCACGGACAAAGAGCAATACCTGCTCGTCGGTGCGACCATGATCGGCGACACGAAAGGATATAGCGGGCATCAGATTCCCGTTTGCCATGTGGAATTTACCGCTTTATCCGATTTTGACATTGAGCCTGATTTAACCGAGAAGTATATTACCCTCTCCCGTGTAAATGTTGTAAAAGACGATTTGCTATATTCTGAGAACGTAACAGGTTGGACGGCGAATATAACCATTGCGTGAAAGTTTCGGGAGTTGGAGTGTGAATGAAGTTCCGTTT
>WRNV01000255.1 GCA_009776445.1 Oscillospiraceae bacterium
TAAGCCGAAGTGGCGGAATTGGCAGACGCGCTAGGTTCAGGGTCTAGTGAGCTTAAGTTCGTGGGGGTTCGAGTCCCCCCTTCGGCACCAAAATCCAGTCCAATATCATCCAATACAGTCCACAGCAACCGCAAAATACACGGAAAATCTACTCACCAACATCATAATTATCAACAAATACGCGCATTTCATGTGTTTGCATGGGTGATAGCGCTGTAAATATCCGGGTTAATGCGGTTATATGTGTCATATCTTCTATCGCGATATACTGAAATCTACCGTTTTCAGGGGGTGTTTTAGGGGGTGTAGCCGTCCCATCTGTATCAAAATGTACAAACTCCAGGCGTAGGCGTCCTCGCCTGCAGAAGGCAACGGAGAGTACAACCTTTGGCAAATTACTTATCATGGGTTTTGGGTATCTCTTTGTCATCTTCCTCTGGTATAGCGCTTACCCAAATCGCGCCGTCCTTATCCTGCTTGACCGTCAGTAAGTCATAGGCCTTGACCATATTGTGCAGACCGTTATGTCCGTATGACTTTGGGGAAAAAGACGGGTCGGTGCGTTTGAGGTACTGACCCAGTTCGCTCAAGCTTATCTTTCCATCGGAACGATCCCGCGCCAGGAGCAGTACCGCTTTAACCACAAAAAACGGTCGTCTTCGCATTACAAAAGGCGTAGTTTCCAATTCCAAAGGGTTCACGTTTTGATGTATTGGCTGTATTGCAGGCTCTGTATGGGTGGATGCCGGAATAGCAGCCGGGACAGCCTCAAGATCACCGTCCGATTCCCATTCAAAAAACTGATCGCAGGCGTTGCGCAACGACTTGGGTGACTTTTGCTCCCCTATTACACAAACGGTTGCGCCACGTTCACGTAGTTTTCGGCATAAATAGCTGAAATCAGAGTCGCTGGTTACAAGACAAAAGGTAGAGGCGCGTCCGTCAAACAGGATTTCCTGGGCGTCAAGCGCCAAAGCGATGTCGGCGGTGTTTTTACCCGCAGCATACTGATACTGCAGGCAGGGGGTAAAGGCGTGATGAACAAGGATATCCTTCCATTTTGTCGACAGACTGTTCTGATTGCCATAACCGCGACGTAATACGACGCGTCCGAACTGAGCCGCCACCCGTACAGCGTGCCGTAAGATACCGGGCGGGGCGTTGTCGCAGTCGGCTAAAACGGCAACGTGTATTTCATTGCGGGTAATTACGTTCTCCATGTATCTTCCTCCTTGATCATAAGTACGACAGGAAAAACGATTAACCCGGATATTCACAGGGGTTAAGTCATCAGTCTCTGGTTTTCAGCTACGTACTCCGCCGCTTTCGCGTCCGTAATTTTATATAGAAATGTGTACAAGAGCAATCCGCCTAGGTAGATTGCTGCTAGAAGCAAACCAAGCCACCGGACGAATATATGCGGATTTAATATGTAGGTCGTGAGCGTTCCGTCGATAATCTCTTGTTTGTATCCGGAATGAGTCAGTAAAAAAGCCGCAATTGGGGACGAGACGGCCAGACCTACTTTCATTGGAATGTTATACAGCGACATCACAAAAGCGCGAGAGTCTTTGCCTGTTTTGTAAAGCTGGTACTCAGCGGCGTCAAGAAACAGGTTGACTCCAACCACGCCGACAAGAGCCGCGCCAAAACCTAGAACCGCAGATACGGCAATATAAAACCAGACATTCTGATGTGCAAACAAGCCTATCAACGTCATACATACAGTGCCGAACAGCGCCGAAGTAATAGCCGAGTTTCTTTTGCCTATTTTTTTCGCGACAGGCGCCATGACAAACGACGCAACGCAAGCGACGATTGCCAATATCGTCGCCGATACCGGCTGCATATTGACGTTGTCGACCGAGTATTGGAAGTAATAAATCCCAAGTGACGCGATTAAAAGGATGGCGGTAGTACTGAGCGAGTTGGCTATAAGCACAACCCACAATTGCGAATTCCGCAATGTTTGCCCATACATCTGTCCGACGCTTACACTCATTACATTTTTCAGGCTCGGACCATATGTATCGAATTCTTTTGTTTTTACGAACACAACCAGCGACGATATCAACATCGTCGCGCCGTAAATCATTGAGACAATGAGAAAACCGTTCACGCCATGCGCCAGCACGTAATTTATAAACGGAAGCGTTACTGCGGATACGATAATTGTCGCGGCGCGCATGCCTTGTATAACCTTTGCGCTGATCGCCATACGATTTTCCATGCTTGATCCCGTAATATTCGCCATCATACCGTATAGAGCGGTGATAAGAGAGTTCATCGGGGCGTTCTGTAGTATGTAACCGATGCAGACTATTATCGCTTTCGCTCCAAGCGAGATGTCGGGATTGATGAACATCATGAATACGCCTATTTGAACCAGCAATACGCTGATCAGTATCCAGGACCGATACTTCCCCCATCTGATATTGGATTTCTGCACTATCGGCCCGGCGATTAACGCAAACGCAAAGTCTGCCACGCGTGAAATCAACAAAATCGTTGCTACTATTGCCGGGGTTATTCCCGCATAATCCGTCAGGAAGTACATAAGGTAGTACATGGGTACCGATGTCCCCAGAGCCATTCCTATGTTCTGGAAAAAATACAGCCAAGGTATACTTTTAGGCATCGTAATAAAATCTCCATGATGGCGACGTGTCAGTATAATCGTTATGGGGTAAAATCAGGAAGAAAATTTAAGGATTCAGCGGAAAAGAACGGCTCTGAAAACGCCGATAATTCAACGTTTCAATTGTTAACCCGGATATTTTATACGATTTCGACTGCAGGGAGCGCAATCAGGCGCGTCTACTGCGTTGCGCTTGTTCGGCCTCCTTGACATATTGGGTAATATGCCTTCGTCGCCCTCACTGAGCGTTCCTTATACTCCCCCGACCGCCGCAACACGAAGGTTACCTTGCGTGAAAAAGACCGCAAGGCGATTTCGTGTTGCGGCAGG
>WRNV01000256.1 GCA_009776445.1 Oscillospiraceae bacterium
CCCCAAATCCGCAGGTTATTTTTGAGCTCAGGAAAAAGACCACCAGTCAACCTCAAAGAGTCCGTTTTATAGGGTTTTTTGTGGATAACTATCAATGCGTCGATTTTTGCTCGTATACTTCATTATTTTGACAAACCAACAACAGCTCGGTTCTTTCTTACCGAGCTATTTATAATCTTATAGGCACTACTATGGCGTGACTTTTAGCTCTCAGTCACGCAAAATCCCAGCAATCGATCTCGCGCGTAACGATACCAGGCTATTACTCGCTCCACTGAACTGTAGACTTTCAATACCTTTTTACCCGCGTGAGTTACAAATTTTCCTATCATTACAAAAAATGAGTATCTCATTGCCTTTGGGCGATACGTATGACACTCTGGGGGTAAAAAATTTCGCTTGAATAAATTCAATAACGACAGCGACAACACCGATATATTCCACCATGCCGCCTCAACTCCAAATTTCCCTGACGCCACATGCCCTCCACCAAGCTCTTCTTTCAGGATTCGATGTACTTCTTCTGATTTACCGCAGCGGGCATGATGGAACACTACGAGCTTGCTTCCGTCTTCTTCCTGTATATCCGTCACTATTCCGAACACCTTGTACGCCAAGCCTTTCATTTCCGTCAGGTGCAGTTTTTTTATTGCTTCGTTTTCTCTTTCCATATCCTCCACTACTTTCGAGATCGTCATCTGGGCTGGATTTTCTCCTTTCTTCAACTCCGTACGCTCTCGGATCGCTATAAAACGATAATTTCCATCACTTTTTACCACCCAATCCGGCACGTAGTTCACTTCAGCCCATTCTTGTCCCGTATTCTTCAGTATCGTTACTCCACCTCCTATCACCTCTTTCATCACAGGCTTCCATTCTTTTTCTGATACTGCTTGGGCTGCCTCTTTAAAACTATCTACTATCTTGCAGGATACCGTGAAGTCTATCACTCCGAAACGCTCATTCTTACCTTCGGCGCAGTATCTCAAAAAACCTTCCTGATAACCCGCTGTGTCACTGCGTATTGTCACTTTCTTTATTCCTTCGGGAGACGTGGACAGTTTCCGTATCAATTCTTCAAGGTATTCACTGCTTGGAGGCACGTTTCCTCCTCGGAATTGCGTTCCCACCATAATGTCATATTCCGGGCAATACGTGTTGAATGCTTCATAGGCTTTATCTCCGTGATAGTTGCGGAGCGCGTCTTTATTGCTTGTGGGTATGAATGTCGCGTCCATATCCAACGTTATGCTTTCTAATGGCATAAATTTGTAAGCTTGATGAAAAATATTAGCATGAATCACATCAAAGCCGGCAAGATGGTCATTCATCGTCGGGATATAGCTCTGCCCCTGTTTTTGTTTCTTTGCTTCCTCCTACTATATAGAATGTAATCCATTTCAATGAGAGAGTGAAAACTCTCCCCCTTCAGTAACATCGTTAAGTCGGGTTGTTGCACAGAACGCCGACTTTTGTTTTACTAGTAGGCTGCAACTCGTAAGAACGAGAGCGCCAACTATAATAAATTACTTGGTATCATCGGCCTGACCGATGATATACATAACTCGTATGGGGTGAGGATTCCTTTTCCTCCTTGAGACGCAGTTCTCTTAACTGAGAGTGGAACCTCTCCCTTCACGGGATATCGCTAATGAGCCGGATGTTGCGGCACCGAGTGCCGACTTCTCATTTCGCAGTAGGTTGCGACCCGTGGAGACTAGAGAGCACGCTCATACGAAATCTTGAGCTGAGAGGTGTTCTCTATGTTCATCGTCGGTATCGATATCGGTAAGCGCAACCACGAAGCTACCATTATTGACCAAACAGGCTCCATTATTGGCAAAGCATTCCGTTTCGCTAATTCCATCACCGGTTTCAATCGCTTGAAGGAAACGGTTAGGCGTGTAACGGGCAACGATGTCGTGTTTGGTATGGAAGCTACCGGCCATTACTGGCTGGCGCTGTACACTCATCTTCGCAAGGAAGGCTTCGTAATACACGTTATTAACGCCATCCAATCGGATGCCCTACGCGCTATGTATATCCGTCAGCAGAAAAATGACAGCCGCGATTCCTTCATCATTGCTGACGTAATCCGCTTCGGGCGTTTTTGCGAAACCACCGTCTCTCCTCCTGACTTATTCGCTCTGCGCGAACTGTGCCGCCACCGTTTTTACATCGTGGACTCCGTTTCGGACATTAAACGAAAGGTTATCGCTCTCCTCGATCAGGTATTTCCAGAGTATGAAAACCTTTTTACGGATACTTTCGGAAAAGCGTCGCTTGAACTACTTTCCGAGTACACCACACCGGAGGAAATCCTTAACGTCGACACGGACAAGCTCGTTGAAATAATTAACATTGCCAGTCATGGAAGGTTCGGCCTCAAAAAGGCTTCTGAAATCCAAGATGCTGCTCGGAATTCCTTTGGCATCCTACTGGCCACTGATACTATTGCCTTGCTTATCCGACAATACATTGAGCAAATCCGCTTTGTCGAGAAACAGATAGATGTTCTTGATGCGGAAATTGCTCGCCTGCTGTCCGCGTTTGAAACTCAACTTACCACTATCACCGGCGTTGGTCCTACGCTCGCCGCTGTCATCCTCAGCGAGATCGGCGACGTAAAACGCTTTAATTCGGCTGCCAAGCTCGCTGCTTTCGCTGGCGTTGACCCAACCATGAAGCAATCCGGTGATTTCACTGGCTCTCGAAATCGAATGTCCAAACGAGGTTCTCCATATCTCCGCCGCGCTCTCTGGCTCGCTGCTACTGTCGCGTCCTTCAAAGATCCAGCGATTTCTGCTTTCTATCAACGCAAACGCTCTGAAGGTAAGTCACACTTGACTGCACTTGGTCATGTTACACGCAAAATGGTAAACATCATTTTCGCTGTGCTACGCGATAACTCCCCCTATTCTCCGACTATCGCAATTTGACCCCTTGACAATTCTTTATAGCCGGTCT
>WRNV01000257.1 GCA_009776445.1 Oscillospiraceae bacterium
TGGCGATTGATGATAATGAAGTGGCGATGTTCGATTTTGATTATAACAGACCGCGTCCTTTAGATAATCAGGTAAACACAGCGCTCGCTAATTATTTATCAGTGGATAGATATGCTTCAACGCTACAACTTACAGGCGGCAATTATATGAATGACGGAATAAAACAGGCAGCCTCTACTACGCTCACTTTGACGGAAAACTCCGGAATGACGCAACAACAAATCAAAGACCAGTTTCAACAATATCTGGGTATCGAAGAGTATCATTTTATTGCGGATCCCATAGTTCCTTACGACAACATTCAGCATATTGATTGCTGGAGTAAACTTCTAGCGCCCGACAAGGTATTGGTTGCACGGGTGCCGACGAATAATCCGAATTATAACAAGTTTGAAACTGCGGCAAACTATTTTGCTTCGCTAACATCCTCTTTGGGAACGCCCATGCAAGTCTTTAGAGTGGATGCGCCCGGAGCAACAAGTTCATCACCCAAAACCCCATACACAAATTCGTTGATATTAAATAATAAAGTCTTTGTGCCAATAGGAGGTAATTCGTATGATGCAGATGCTCTGCAAGTATATCAACAAGCCATGCCGGGCTATACCATTATTCCTATTACGCAACTATCAAGCGAACCCTGGGTCAACACCGACGCCCTGCACTGCCGCACACACGAAATCGCAGACAGATGTATGCTCTATATCAAACATCAGCCGCTGTTTGGTGAAATTGAAAATACGGGAAGCGTAACTTTCAATGCCGAAGTGTATTCGTATTGCGATAAGCCCATCTACTCCGATTCGGTGTTAATCTATCTCAAACATAGCGGCGGCGCTTATCAAAAATACAACATGACCTATTCCGGTGATAATCAATGGAATGTAACTGTTACAGGGCTTCCGAGCGGATTGATAGAATATTACGTTTTTGCCGCCGATGAATCGGGAAGAAGATCTTGCCATCCTTACATCGGTGCGCCCGACCCGCACAAATTCACACTTATCGGCGCTGCTCCGGACGTTCCGATCTTAGTATTGGATAAAACAAGTTCGTCGGTAACGTCCGAAGGATTTGCGGTCATTGAGGATTATATCACCGTCTCCAATGCCGGAACGGCGGATCTTACTTTTGAAATCACCGCGATTGATTTCCATGAAATGCTGACCGTCGCTCCGCTCAACGGCACCGTTCAACCCGGTGGTTCTCAAATAATTACACTGTCCTACGACTTTGCCGGTATCGAAAATGGCGAATACACGGGAAGTTTCCAACTGTTAAGCAACGACCCGCTAAAACCGGTAACCGAAATTTCATTAACTGCCATTCAAAACGTTACCGACCTTATTCCTGTTTTGAGTTTGGATAAAACGAGTTCCGAAGTACACTCCGAAGGGACGGAAGTAATCGAAGATTTTATCACAGTGTCCAGTGTCGGCACTGCGGATCTTACCTTTGAAATCACCGAGATAGAGTTTTACGACATACTCACCGTCGCTCCACTGAACGGCACACTTCCACCCGGCGCTTCGCAAATCCTTACACTGTCCTACGACTTTGCCAATGTAGAACAAGGCGAATACAGCGGAAGTTTCAAACTTATAAGCAACGACCCGGAACAACCGGTAACCGAAATTTCACTGTACGCCTACCAAAATAATACCGGAATCGTTGACCCGAAAATGTCCGTTTTGTACATCTATCCCAATCCGGCTCAAAATGTTATCCATCTCTATTACAATGATGATAACGCAATAAAAGCCCACATTTACAACGTTTTAGGACAACAACTCAAAGAAACTACCCTCACCAAAGAGGTCAATACGATTGACATACAAGAACTGCCCGGCGGCGTCTATTTCCTCAAACTCGGAGGGAATGCTTTTAAATTTATAAAGCAATGAGCACTTTGGGAGGAGAGAGGATGTCTCAAAAGTGTTTTTTACCGCAAAGGCGCAATTTGCCATACATTCATCCAAATTCTCTGCTGATACTGTTGTTGCTGATATGGTGGATTGTCAACCTGTTACAGGCTGCATTTACCGAACTTGACGTGGACGAAGCCTACTATTGGGTTTACTCCAACCATCTGTCGTGGGGCTATTTCGACCATCCGCCGTTCATCGCCTGGCTTATCCGCATGGGAACTGCCATCTTCGGTAAAACGACGCTCGGAGTACGTTTTTTTGTTACGCTGCTGCAACCGGTCTATTTGTATCTTTTCTGGAGGTTGCTGAACTCTGCCGAGAATGTCGTCATTGCGAGCGAAGCGAAGCAATCCAGTAACAACGTCGTCATTCCTGCGAAAGCAGGAATCCCCTCAAATAACAGTGAGAACAAGAAGATTGCGGGTCAAGCCCGCAATGACGGGGCAGTGCTTTACTTCCTCCTCTGCGCCTCCATCCCCGTGTTGCAGGTTTACGGTTTCATTGCCACTCCCGACGCTCCTTTGCTCTTTTCTACCGTGCTGTTTCTGACGGCATACCGCTCATTTATGAAAAAGAATACACTGCTAACTGCCTGTTTTACAGGGTTGACCATCGCCATGCTCATATACAGCAAATATCACGGTGTTTTGGTTTTCTCGTTGGTCATGCTGCCCGACATTGTGAAATTGTTGCGGAATCCACGTTTTTACCTTATTGCTTTGGTTGCGGCGGCGCTGCTGTTACCTCATTTTATGTGGCTATATGATCACAATTTCGACACTTTCCGTTTCCATGTTTTAGAAAGAGGACAGGGTAGGTTCTTGGTATTCAACCTGATAGAATATTTTTATAATACGATACTGTGCTACCATCCGTTTCTATTTCTGCTATTTATCGTTGCGTTAATCCGGCGCAAACCGGCAGACAGGTTTGAACGCAGTCTCTATTTTATGACGCTCGGTTTCTATCTCTTCTTTCTGATTTCTATCCGAAAAACGGCAACTCAGCCGCAATGGTTGCTTCC
>WRNV01000258.1 GCA_009776445.1 Oscillospiraceae bacterium
ACAGGCAACGCACTGGTACTGCGGTGAAAACTTGTACAATTGTCAAAACTTGTGTGCGGAGCCTGTAACCATTGCGAGTTTTTGGACACCCACTGAACAGTAACGTTTGAGAGTTTGAGACGGTTGTATTTAGCTCTATGATGCTTTACAGAAGCGGAACTCTGTGCTAAACTTTGATAAGCGACAAAAGCGGGACTTTCTCGCAAAAACAGAACTAATCAGGACGTGGTTGAAGTCGTCAAAAAAGGTGTGTATTAAAAATGAAAAAATACGGAAAAATCGGCTATACCGGACTTGCGGCTATCTTAGCCGGTATTGCTGTTTGGATTATTACAGCGACAAATGAGACAGGGATAATAGTCCAGGTCGGGATAAGGACATATCACGCGCTTCAAGCATTGCCGCTGTGGATTTTTGGCGTCGGCGTCGTTCTCATAGGACTCGGCTTCAAACCGCTTATACAGGCTCGCATAAATGACTCGCGGGCTGCGAAAGATGTCGCCCAGCAGTTGTCCCAGCAGCAGAAGGACGAAGACGCAAGGAGAAACGCGGAGGATACGCGACCGGCTCTGACATGTGATGCAAACGGTTATTACAATCCGGAAAACATCAAATCTTGGCTGGGGGACCTTGAGGCTCAAGCCGCCAAAGAACCGGAACTCAGCAATGCCCTCGGAGAATGCCTTGAACAANTGACAGGCATCAAAATGAGACAGTCGAAATTAGAAAGCATGATCAAGGTGAACAANGCGTCNCGGCTCATGGGGAACTCCCCAGATATACTGNTTGAAGTCGAGCAAGACATATGCAGGAGTTTTCTCAGGGTAATCAACTACGGCATTGTATCCGACGACATTAGCGAAAGCGTATTTGACGAAGACGGCGGGTCTATCACCTACAAAGAGCTTGTCAAGGAAGCGCTGGATCACAACAACAAACTATTGAAGGAAGCGAGTAAATTTGTAGCGGACGCAGCCAGGCTTATTAGCGAAACAAGCAGGAGCACAGTGGAATCAAAGCTGAAAATCTGGCAAGAGACGTTTCGCGAAATGTACGATCAAACCAATCCATTCGACGAATAGAGGAGGTAAGACCTATGAAATCCCGTATTATCTGCCTAGCGCTGGCTTCACTGCTGCTAATTGCCGCGTCAGCCGGCTGCAACGGTTCCGCCGACCTCAGCTATGACGACGCTGTCAAAGAACTGGACGCCCTCACAAAACGCGTCTCGGTAAACTCTGTCGAAGCGCCTATCGACATTTATGTGACGGAAACCCCGGCATCAGCGACCCTCGCCGATATCAGCACTTTCCCGCTCGTAGTGGAGGGGAGGGGGGAAATCAATATCGAAGTCGCTGCTGCCACTGAAATGAGCGCCGCGTCCCCGGACGATTGGATGGTGCTCATAGCCGAGAGATTTAACAATCAGTGGCAAACTATCGACGGCAAAACCGTCAGCGTTTCAGTGCGCAGGATGGCATCGGGTGAAGTTGTGACCTACATGGCGCACGGCGGCTATAAGCCGGACGTCTATGCCCCGTCCGTCAACGCTTGGGGCGACATGCTCAAAGCCAGCGGATTTAATCTCATAACAGTATCCGAGCGAATAATTGGCAATACCGCCGGAGTGCTGATGGAAAAGGGCGTATATAATGATTTCGTCTCCAAGTACGGAGATGTCGCCGTTGATAAGGTGCTCGACGCCCATTTGGCAGGCGATATAGTGTTTTGCTATACGAATCCATATACATCAAGCACGGGGCTCAACACACTCACGGCTATGCTCCACGCGTTTGATCCCAACAATCCGCTCTCCGCCCACGCGGCGGAAAGGCTGTTGGAATATCAGCGCAGATCGCCCCCGGTGGCGTATACTACTGCGGTTCTTCGCGATCAGGCGGCCAAGGGGATCATATCCGCCATGGTAATGGAAGAGCAAGCGTACATCAACACGCCGCAACTCAAGGACTATGTCTTTACACCGTGGGGTATGAGGCACGATCACCCCGTTTACACATTCGACTACGTTTCGGCCGAGAAACAGGAAGCCGCCAAACTCTTCGCAGACTTCTGCCTCACCGCCGACTCTCAAGCCCTGGCTAGAGAAAAGGGTTTCAACCGTAATGACAGCTACGTCGAGCAAACTCCCGGATTGGATGGCGCGGGTTTCATCGCCGCCCAGGATATTTGGAAGCTGAGTAAGGACGGAGGCTATCCGGTCGTTGCGGTTTTTGTCGCTGATATCTCCGGTTCCATGGACGGGCTGCCCCTCAATTCCTTGAAAGAATCGCTAGTTAACACTGCGGGCTTCATTGGCTCCAACAACTATGTGGGGCTAATCTCATACTCAAGCCAGGTATACTTAAACTTGCCCGTGAGAGAGTTCAACGACACGCAAAGAGCATATTTTTCCGGAGCTGTTAAGTCGCTAAGAGCTAGCGGGAGTACAGCGACCTACGACGCGGTTCTGGTGGCATGCCAGATGCTCTTGGAGGCACAGAAAAGCATTCCCGACTCCAAGCTGATGATGTTTGTTCTCAGTGACGGTGATCAAAATGAAGGCTATAATTTGAGCCGAGTCGCGCCTATCATCGGCGGCTTGCGTATCCCCATCTACACCATCGCATACAACCTGACTGACGGCAGCCGGGGCGATAGCGAGCTGCAATCGTTGTCGGGCATCAACGAGGCTGTCCGCCTGAAAGCCAGCAGTGACGATATAATAAATCAATTGAGAAACCTGTTCAACGTGCAAATGTAGTTACATTTAATGCAAACTTCGCAGTTCATTTTTACTACGAATCAATTACGGCACCGGTTCTTTGTTACCTAGGTATGCACTTGACACCAACTGACCCAAACCCACTTCAGACAACTAAGCGATAAGGGGGTATCGACTTCGCTTCGACTGCGTACAGCGTTCGTCTCACTGTCGTCATTGCGGGCTT
>WRNV01000259.1 GCA_009776445.1 Oscillospiraceae bacterium
TATCTCTTTGCGCTTTATTTTGCCTATTGACACTCATGCTATTATGTAATACTATATACTGGTAATCTGTAATACTGCATACAAGCATTACAAAGCAGCAGGGGGTGTTTGAGTTGGAAAACATTACCGAAATGCTCAAAGGCGTGTTGGAAGGATGTGTTCTCGAAATCATCAATCGGGGACAGACCTACGGCTATGAAATCACTCGCAAACTAAATGCTTTAGGCTTTACAGACGTGGTAGACGGGACAACTTATACTATTTTGATACGGCTTGAAAAAAATAAATTGGTGGAAGTCAAGAGAAAACCATCCGATAAGGGGCCGCCACGCAACTTTTTCACGCTCAACGATGCAGGACGTGAGGAACTGCGTAAGTTCTGGGAAAAATGGGGATTTATCGCGTCGAAAATGAATTTGCTGAAGGAGGAACAGGAAAATGTCTAATTTTTTCGATAAGTATCTCAACATCCCTAAAATCATGGAGGGAAAACGCAAGTATAAGGCACATATGGCGCGGGTCAAGGCACTGCCAGAGGATTATCAGTTCGTCTTTGATAAAATACAACACTATATGTGGATGCACGCAGGCGGAGACGGAATGGACATTCTAAAAATCCACTATGATTTGATTCAGCTATTTGAAGAAAGCGCGGCAACCGGCATGCACATTCTAAGTGTTACGGGCGATGATGTAGCCGCGTTCTGTGATGAATTATTGCGAAACGCAAAGACATACACGGAAAATTGGCGCGAGAATCTGAACCGCGACATTATGAGGAAACTCGGAAAGGAGCGCGACAAAAATGACTGATACCGCTATTCGGACAAAAAACTTGTGGAAGTCTTTCAAGGATAATCAAGTCCTGAAAGGTGTAGATTTCGAAGTGCAGCGCGGTGAGATATTCGCTCTGCTCGGTTCAAACGGCGCAGGAAAAACCACCATTATCAACATTCTTTCAACTCTTATGAAACATGATAGCGGGACAGCAAATGTTTGTGGATTCGATGTGGCAAATCAGGCGGGAAAAGTGCGTGAAAGTATAAGCTTGACAGGGCAGTTCGCCGCTGTTGACGAAATCTTAACAGGGCGCGAGAACCTGATTCTGATAGCGAAACTGCGCGGAATGCAAAACCCTTCTGAAATAGCTGATAGTCTGCTTGACCGTTTTGATTTGGATGATGCCGCCAATAATAGAGCGGGGACGTATTCGGGCGGCATGAAGCGTAAACTGGACATCGCTATGAGCCTTATAGGAAACCCCGCCGTCATCTTCCTTGACGAGCCAACAACAGGGCTTGACCCGGAAGGGCGGATGGAGGTCTGGAAAACTGTCAAGACGCTTGCTGATGGCGGCACGACCATTCTGCTGACGACACAATATTTGGAAGAAGCAGAGCAGCTTGCGGACAGAATCGCCATTCTGCATGGCGGGAAAATCATCGCGGAAGGAACGCTAGAAGAACTAAAAAAGTTGTTTCCGCCCGCGAAAAAAGAGTATGTCGAAAAACAGCCGAGTTTGGAAGAAATATTCCTCGCGATTATCGGGAAAGGGAATGATGCGATATGAAAACCACTTTTACGCTTTTCGGGCGCATAATGAAGCACATTACGCGCAGCCCCGATACCATTATAACTGTGGCGATAACGCCAATTGGCATTATGCTGATGTTCGTTTACGTTTTCGGCGGCGCAATCAAGGCAAGCCTTCCCGAAGGCGCTAATTACGTCAATTTTCAACTACCTGGAATACTCCTTATGGCGATAGCCAGCGGCATAGCTTACACAGCGTTTCGGATGTTCGGCGACAAGCAGAGGGGGATTTTTGCGCGGTTCAATTCCATGCCAATAAGCCGTTCGTCAGCGCTGTGGGCGCATGTTTTGACTTCACTTGTTTCTAATATGGTCACAGTCGTTATCATCTTCCTTATCGCACTGCTTATGGGCTTCCGGTCAAGTGCGGGAATCCTACAATGGCTTTCCGTAACCGGAATACTCGCTTTGTTTACGCTTTCTCTGACATGGGTTGCGGTCATTCCCGGACTTACAGCGAGGTCTGCGGAAGGCGCGTCGATGTTTTCGTACCCGCTGATTTTTCTTTCATTGTTTAGTTCAGCGTTTGTTCCTACCGAAACAATGCCCGCTGCCGTCCGATGGTTCGCTGAAAATCAACCTGTGACGTCCATCGTGGAAATCGTGCGAGCTTTGCTTAACTCCGATCCTGTCGGCAACAATATTTGGGTTGCGATCGCTTGGTGCATCGGCATTCTGTTTGTAGCTTGGTTCTTTGCAATGAGGGCATATAGACGGAGAACAGTATAAGCATTTCCCCAAGGACAATTAAAATGCACCTTTCACCAAATAACCAAGACTTTCTAACGTAAAGAGGATTACCCGCAGGAAGAATAGAATTATCTCCCTTCGGGTAGTTTGCCAATGGACTCATCACGAATCTCTTAAGCCTTGATACCACAAGACATATACAAGCCTAAATGATGATGCTTGACCCTGTTCAAACAAAATCCAATTATCTCTAAACAAGGTCATTTTATCCATTATAGCGATGCCTCCCAACCTCCCGGTTTGCGTTTTAAAGGTATTGACAAAACCCTACACTCATGATAAGCTGTACTCATAAAACGGACTGTCGCTTTTAGCAGGGCGGCTCAGTCCGAGTGATCGAAATGAGACGCCTTAGCTTTTAAGGCGTCTCGAACTACTTTCTCTTACGTAACAAAATCACGCAGAGAGTAATAATCGCAACAATCAGCATACCGAAAGCAAATAAACCTTCGTATGTAACCATTGGCATCACCCCCTAATCAGAGAGTGACCGAGCCGCCAAGCGACAGTCCTTGATTCATTATAGTCTGCGTTTGTAAATACTGTCAATCCACAAATTATTCACCCTATTCAAAGAGTAT
>WRNV01000260.1 GCA_009776445.1 Oscillospiraceae bacterium
CATCGGCTGTGCCAGCACATGTGTCGCCGCCGCATCGGCTGTGCCGCCACATGTGTCGCCGCCGCATCGGCTGTGCCAGCACTTTAAACACTGCATTTTCACTGGCTTTGCCTGTATGAAACAATGAAAAGCGGAATATAACAATAATATAAGGAATATGAGGAATATAACAATAATATAAGGAATATAAGGAATATGAGGAATATAACAATAATATAAGGAATATGAGGAATATAACAATAATGTAAGGAATATGAGGAACATATCAATAGAAAGTGGAGTGCATCAATGGAAAACGGAAAGCAAAAGCGGCGATTTATTGATTATTTGGATCACCGGATCGTGATCATAATTTTGATTCTGTTCGCGGTATCGGCGATAACGTGCGCGACAAGTTTCTTTTTATTCCTGTTATTCCTGCCGCAAGGCGGGTATGTTTTTGTGCCGATCGTGTGCTTCCTGGTATATATAATTATTGGCGTTTTTATTTACAGATGGGCTGTTTTGCCTTACCGGGAGACCAGTAAACTGCTGCGGTTGTTCGCTGACGGCTATATGGTGGAAGATGTTTTCAGGATACGCTGCCCGCATAGTACAGCCACAGATGAAGCTATAATGCGTGTGCAGGAAATGATGAAAACCGATATGCTGGTCAGCGCAAGCAAGCGCCAGGCACAGTATCTGGCGCTGCAAAACCAGATCAACCCGCATTTTCTATACAACACGCTGGAAGGCATTCGCAGTGACGCGCTTGCCGCCGGGCTTTCGAGCGTCGCAAAAATGTCTGAGGCGTTGGGCACATTTTTTCGCTATACCATATCCAATGTTGAACGTCTGGTATCGCTTGAAGAAGAACTATTAAACGTAGAAAACTATTTTATTATTCAGAAATATCGCTTTGGCGACAGGATTTCTCTGAACGTCAATTTTGATAGCGACGACGATCGCTCCGCGCTTTTGAAGTGTAAGCTTCCCAAGCTGACGTTGCAGCCGATCATTGAAAACGCCATTGTACACGGCATTGAGGGTAAGATCGGCAGTGGGGAGGTCGTTGTTAAGGTTCTGGCAACGGGCGAACGAGTTATTATCACTGTGTCGGATAATGGCGTGGGTATAGAGGGGGCGGTGCTGAAATCCCTGAATCAAAAGCTTAACAGTTCGATTTACGATTATATAGATGCGGAAAGCGACGGACAGAGCGGCATTGCCCTCGTTAACGTCAACAATCGTATCCGCCTGCTGTTCGGGGAGGCATACGGCCTTATCGCATACAGCACAGTAGGCGTCGGTACGGATGTTGAAATAACTCTGCCGCACATCAGCGAAAGCGAAGAAGAGTGAAATGAGAGACGAAGTCTTGCGAATGGAGCGCGTTACTTATAAAGCGGATGGCGTCGAGCTTCTGAGCAATTTTAATCTGAACATCTTTGCGGGCGAGATCATGGGGCTGCTGACACTGGACAGTCATGGCAAAACCGAGTTGATCCGGTTGATATGTGAAAATTCCACGCTGTATTATGGACGCGTTTTCTTTGTCAGGCGTTTAGTCAACAGTCACGGTCGAAGTTTTTCCGCGCGCAACAATGTCGCGGTTATAGACCGGGAGCGCCGTCTGGTAGAGGATCTTTCGGTGGCGGATAATATATTTGTTCTGCGCAAAGGCTTCGGCAAGTTTTTAATCAGCCGCCAAACTCTCCGGCGGCAGGCGCTGATATTTGCGCGGCAATTTGGCGTTGAGATGGACGCCGATAGAGTCGCGGGGCAATTGTCTTCATTCGAGCGATGCGTTGTGGAAGTCATACGCGCAAAAGTCGCAAACGCTAAACTGCTTATCGTTGAAGATATCAGCAATATCGTCGGGGCGACGGATCTTGCCCGTTTTCAGGAAATATTAAGGAGATTTGCCAGCGACGGCTCGTCCGTGCTGTATATCGGCAGTCATCACGAGGAGAGCCTTAACGTTTGTGACCGGATCGCGCTGATGGGCGGCGGCGGGATCATCAGCGTGACAGAAAAAGGGCGTTTCAATGAGGATCTTATCTGGCGCTATCGTCTGGATTTCTCAAATATTCACAGTAAACCCTCCAACGCATATAACGCAAATCCTGTTCTTTCATTTAATAATGTGCACTTTGCAGCGCTTTCGGGACTAACTTTTTCTGTCGAGCCCGGGGAATGCGTCGCCATGCTGGATGTCGACCATTCGGCGTTCGAGGACATGCTCGCGCTGACGAGAGGAGAAGCGGTTCCAGATGCGGGGAGCATCCTGCTGGACGGGCAGGGCGTGAAATCGTACGGAGCGAAGCACAAACCGGTTGAGTTTATCCCTGACAATCCGACGAAAAAACTGCTGTTTCCCGAATTAAATTATTTGGATAACCTTTGTTATCTGCTTGGAGAGAAAAAGCCTGCAGTTTGGCGCAGTAAGAGGCTTAAGGCGAGCATAGCGCGGGAGTATGCTCCTGTTATTGGACCGGATATCAATGCGCTGAATATTCGGAGTCTCAGTGTGGATGCTCTCTATACACTGGTTTATTACCGGCTGCACTTGGCAAAACCCAAGCTCGTCGTATGTTTACAGCCGTTTTTCGGCGCCGATATGGTTTTGCGGCGTCACATCGCTCAATTGATAAAAAGCCTGGTGAACAAGAACATAGCAGTTTTAATGCTGTTAACCAATATCTCGGACAGCCTTTCCTCTGTAAACCGCATGATTATGGTCAGTGGAGGGAAAGTTCTGCGTGAATACAAAGACGCCGAATTGTACCAATTCAACAACTGAACTGCGAAACACTTACATATTAAGGTGTTAAACCTAATATCAAAAGGTAGACCATTTGATACTGAAACCGATCCACAGCCCCCACAGCCCCCACAGCCCCAACAGCCA
>WRNV01000261.1 GCA_009776445.1 Oscillospiraceae bacterium
TTGAAACCGTCTGCGCCCCGCCGATATTGTTTTGCACCTCGAAAGCGCTGTGCTTGGAGCCGTCCGGCATCATGATGTATACCGCGTTGTCGCGGCTACCCACATCAATGCCAACGAAAAGTTTGTCCACATTTTCACCTTCTTTCTATGTTGGATTTTAGGTCAACCGGCTTGGCAATACCCATGATAACCGGAGCATTAACACCCTCGCGTATTAGAATCCACCCGGGGGCAGACCGTTGCGAACCCACACTGCTAGATGGGCTGCCTGTCGCCCGGTAAACAGCCGGCGGTTTGAAACTAACTTCCGGCTCAGGGGAACGGACTTTCTTTGAAGTATCCTTTCGGACCAACAGGGGTTTTAAGAACTTTTGCCTGATTGACTTACGCCAATTTTATCATGGGTATGGGCAAACCGGTTGACTAAAAAAGAAAGCATTTACGCACAATCAATATGCGTCGCCTAATAAGCCTATGGTTTCATCCAAGATACCCACAGCGCACTCGCCGATCTCGAAGGAGTCAGAATTTTGAAAGTTTTCAGGCACATTATCCAAGCATCTCTGCTCGGCATCGCGGATTGCCGACAGATGCACAAGGATGGCCTTGACAGCATCACGCCTCTTGCGCCTCGCGCTGTAATCCGTGCCATCATACAGATTAGTCATCGACATAAACTAACCTCCTCCCGTAATGCGCATTTGATTCCGCCGTAGGCGGGCAAAATTGAAAACCGCTTCGCGGTGATTGAATAGCCGCCACGGGCGGGGACGAAGGACGAGAACAGTGCGGCTCTACCGAACACCCCATCCCGGCAAGAATAACAGATGACGATATAAGCGAAGCGAAACTGAAAAAAGCGAAAGAGGCAAAAGATAAAGCGGGGGCTAAACGTGAAGCCAAAGCATCGATCTGTGGAGCATTGCAAACGGAAGCAGCGACGCTATCGAAGCGCTTTATCGCCGATGTGTCAATTTTGATTCCCGATATAACGATAGAAACAGCGGCGGCGTCATTGCGCGAAAACATCAGCAAAACACAAGCGGCAATCAAAGATGACAGCGTTAAAAAAACTGCTGCCGAAAAATCACTCGCCGAGTTAATAAACCGTTTTGAAAAGTCCACGAGTAGACGGGATGAGCTGACTCCGCTTATCGCGTCTCTTCAGAGCGAAATAGACACGCTTTCCAAACGTTTCATTAGTGATTTTTCCGTATACATTACAAGCGTAACATGGGAGTCGTCTAAATCAGAACTTGATGAATTGCTTTCTCGAACTCAAAAAGCAACGGATGAATTAACTCTGAAAAAAGCAACGGATAAAGAAGCGCTTGATTTACTTGTTTCTAATTGGGATACCGCAGCTAAACGTAAAGCAAATGCGGAAGCTACCGCGCAATCTGCCGCAACTCGCGTGAGCGAGCGTACAGTGAGCGAGCAAAAATCACTGAAACTACGAAACGACGCGCAATCAGAATATGAAGCCGCGTTAGCGGGTAATGAATTCCTAAATGACGCGGATTATAAAGCGGCTCTTATAACAGAAAACGAGCTCGCCGCGCTCAAAAATCATATATCGGACTATGAGAAGGGTTCCGAACAGCTGGCGCGCGATATTAGCCGGCTGGAAAATGAAACTGCCCACAAGGAGCAACCTGATATCGAGCGCTTGCGAATCGAGTCGGAAACAGCAAACTCCGAATCAATATTATTAGGCGAAAAACGCGACGAAATCAACGGGCGGCTGCGTAAAACTGAAAACGCGTTGAAAGAGTTGCGCCATGTCGCCGCCGAGTTTGAAAAATCAGAAAAAACGTATGCCGCTGTTAAGGAATTAGCCGACACAGCAAATGGGAAGCTTGATTTTGAAACCTATGCGCAAATGGCATATTTTGAGCGTGTCCTCCGCGCGGCAAATCTACGGCTCCGAATAATGAGCCAAAACCGATATACACTATTGCGAAAGACCGACAGCGATGACGGCCGCAAGCGTTCAGGGTTGGAAATGGAAGTAATGGATTCATATACCGGGAAAGCGCGTTCCGCCAACAGTTTATCGGGCGGCGAATCATTCATGGCGTCGCTTTCACTCGCGCTCGGATTATCTGATGTCGTTCAACAAAGCGCAGGAGGCATACGGCTTGACGCGATGTTTATTGACGAAGGCTTCGGAACTCTTGACGTCGATGTATTGGAGCTTGCTATTAGGACATTGTCAGAGATGGCAGGCACAAACCGAATAATCGGAATCATATCTCACGTCACCGAGTTGCGTGAGCGGATCGATAAACAGATCCAAGTTGAAAAAACATCCGCCGGNAGCAAGATTTATCTGGCGGTGTAAGAGCGTGCGAANTGACCNCGTACATGCCGTTTTTGTTTGTGGTTAAGCCGCACCGCCGGTGAGCCGCAGCACTAAGCTGAAGCACCTGTCTATCAGAGTCTATATGATTTTCTCACCAAGTCTATGGCGCATGATAACCCCCCACGTAAAGGTGCTGCATGAAACCTTGCAGTATAAAGGCTTGAGCGATTCTGTCTTGAGGNAGTCACTACACTACCCGCAGGGAGATTATTCTTTTCTTCCTGCGGGTANTTCTGTTTACGGNATAACGTTTTNTTATTTTAGGANCGGCACATTTTTCTGCCACTCTGGTAAAAGCTTATTTGGCGGCTTCTTGAGTTTCCTTGTATTTAGGGTTGGTTATTCAATGTTGAAATCTGCTGCCAGATAGTAATAAATTTGTTCAGAAGGTATTCTTCCTTGAACCTCGGATAAGATGAAAACACGGGTCACAATACGGTAATTACCGGGTTTAAGGCTGCTGTAATATTGCTCCCATACATATTTCATTTCGTTT
>WRNV01000262.1 GCA_009776445.1 Oscillospiraceae bacterium
ACCAGCGCCATGCGTTGCCGGATAAATAATCGTCAGAATTTGAGCTTAACATATCACCAATGTTTTTCTCAATGCGGAATGTCGCCAAGTTACTACCGGAAAGCTCAACTTCAAGTGGTTTGTCAGTCTGTTCAGCATATTTGCGAGAGCCGTCTGCATTCGCAATTATCTCAATAACAATTACGGACGAAGGGCGGGCATCGCCAAAATCCATACTTATGGTAGAACCAAGTTCAACATATGGAATTTGCTCTTTGTTGCCAAGTTCAATAACAGCGGATTTTCCATTGTAGCTGATAGTTGCGCTCGGTAAATCAACTTTATCATCGCTGCTAACTGCTCTATTGACCGCGAATCCCGCGCTTAATGCGACCGCTAGTACGACCGCTGCTATGAGAATAATCCGGGAGGTTTTCTTGAACTTCAATATATTCTTGACTCGCTCTTTTATACCGCCCTCTCCGAAAGCAAGCGGACTCCCGCCAACGAAGCGCCGTTCGGTCGCCAATGATAACAGCGACAGAGAATAGGCTTTTTTCGTTTCGCCGCCCATTTCCCGTAGAACCCGCTCGTCACAAGACATTTCCATGTCCACGCCCATCAATATAAACGCCACCCAAGCAAGAGGGTTAAACCAATGCAGGCACAGAATGAAATACGCGGCAAACTTCACGATATGGTCAGAGCGTCTGACATGCGTTTGCTCATGTAACACGACATAGCTTTTTTCCTGCTCAGATAAGCCTATCGGAAAATATATCTGCGGTTTTAATATGCCAAGCACAAACGGAGATTCTACAATGCCGGATTCGTAGATATTTGATTCTATGTGAGTCGATCCGCTCATTTTTCTCTTGAGATAAAGGTAAGATATTATTCCGTAGACAGCCATACCAACCGCGCCAATGAGCCAAACCCATGCGAAGAAGTGGACAAAATTCCTGAGAGGATAAACTGTCCATCTTCCCCCATGCGCATCGCCACGAGATTCTTCGTGCATATCGCCGATGATGTTGTTGACAGGATTATCAATCGCGGTAATGCCCGAATCAATCCTGTTGATTTGCTCGGCGACAAGGGTAGGAGGCAAGGCTTCTGAATTGAATGGAATTAAACTGATGCTGCTCTCTATCGCAAATGGGCATACCAGACGAAACGCCACAACTGCCCACAGGCAATACGATATGATCTTCGGGGTTTTCTTGAGGGGTAAACGGGCAACGCAAACTACCGCGATGACAAAAGCTCCGGTAAGGCTCATATTGAGAATCGTGAGAAATAGCTTATCCATTCTGATCGCCGCCTTCTTCATTTTCCTCAATTAGACGTTTAAGCTCCGCCGCTTGTTCCGCAGATAGCTTTTTACCGCCGAAAAAAGATGTGATAAATCTCGGGAGCGACCCGCCAAAAGTATCTTCAACAAAGTATCGGCTCTGTTTTGCATGAAGCTCATCACGGGTCAGTATAACTGATACCTTTGCGTTGTCGTTTTTTGTAACGCCCTTGTCACAGAGTTTCTTTAAAACCGTATAGGTTGTGGACTTCTTCCAATCCATTTCCTTCTCAGCGATTGAGACTAAATCCGGTGAGGTTAATGGCGCGTCTCGCCATATCAAAGAAGCGAGTTTTTCCTCTGCCGGTGTCAGTGATATATTTTTGCTCAAGACAACTCCTCCAAACTAAAAGTATTAGACTAAACACAGTCTAATACTGTTCGACTGGATTGTCAATCTACTTTTTCACAATTCATAAAATATTTACATTGCAAACAATCCGAGGAAAATCATTGTGCTTTGCGTGATAATTGATTATTATGGGTTTAAGATAGATGTATCCACAAAAAGGAATAAATAAATTTTTTGGTTCGTGCTTGACACAAGCCGACCGTGGTGTATCAGGATGACCAATCGAAATAAGCGCAAAATTACTATGCATATTGAAATTAAGCCGCAGTAAATATCGGTATTATCGCAAATACGTTGACAGTTTATTGTTTATGGTTTATCATAATAATTATCAACAAATAAGCGAGGATACATGATAAATCGGTTGGGTTATAGGAAATCAGGTGAGTATCATCTGACCAAAAAAGGCGATGACTGCAGATCGTACTTTACTTTTGTTCCCCATCCTTTGTCGGATGATCTAGATATAGAGGTAGACACCGAACTCGCAAACCTTATGTCTGTGGCCAACAGATTATTGGGACAGCTTGAAGGCATGTCATCCTTTTTACCGAATTTGCAGGCAATCGAATCTGTATTTATGCGCAAGGAGGCACTTTTGTCTTGCCGGATTGACGGGATAGAAGCACCTCTTTATAATGTATATGACGTCACAGAAAAAGAGCAAATAAAAACTCGCTCAATTCATAACTATATTTCCGCAATGGGTTACGGACTGGAACAAATGGCTACATCGAAGTATAGTAATGCGTTGCTTTGCAAGATACACAACAAATTGATAAGTTCGGGTATAGACAAATCCAGCGGGCAATTCAGAAAAGAACAGGTGTTTTTAGGAAAACTGGCTGTTGTTACCAATGTAGAGCAGTATATACCGACCGCGCCCCTATACCTTAACTCCGCTATGCGTGACTTAGAAGGATTTATACAAGGAAAATATAGCTATGACGCGATTATTAAAGCGGCACTTGCGCATTATCAATTTGAAACGATACATCCATTTATGACCGGTAATGGGCGCAGAGGAAGGATTCTTTCATATCTGATACTATCCGGCATGAAAGTGTTAACCTGCCCTATACT
This sequence comes from Oscillospiraceae bacterium, assembly GCA_009776445.1. Lineage (GTDB taxonomy): Bacteria > Bacillota > Clostridia > Oscillospirales > Oscillospiraceae > WRMH01. Next base: position 2,769 of record WRNV01000262.1, read on the forward strand.
CTGTATATCCCAGTATTTGTATGCAA
>WRNV01000263.1 GCA_009776445.1 Oscillospiraceae bacterium
CGACGTGGGACTTAGATTGCGGGTCAAGCCCGCAATGACGACAGTGAGACGAACGCTGTACGCAGTCGAAGCGAAGTCGATACCCCCTTATCGCTTAGTTGCCTGAAGTGGGTTTGGGTCAGTTGGCGTCAAGTGCATACCCAGGTATAAAAATAAAGCACATTGAAATAATTCGTTTTTCATGTTGTCATTCCTCCACGGATTCATAGATTATAAGTGTTGTTTCTTTTGTAACAACGGCATTTATCCTTATGTTTGCAGTGTAAACAGCAAATATTATTGCTCCAATAAGCATGGCAACAAGGAGTAAAATACCGCCTGTTTTGATGTACCGCTCTTTCTTAGTGTGCCTTGAAATGACGCTAGAATCTATGCTCTCGATGAAGGTCGCGACTATATCGTCAGGCTCGCCGAGAAAGTGTTTGACCTCGACAAAAGAAGCGTTTGGATTTTCATTAAGAAAATCGCTAACCATGCGACGGATATCGCTCGCGAATTTTGCACGCATGGCTTTTGGACAGCAAAGCTTTTTTTCTATTTCCTTATAGTACTTTCTGAGTTCGTTATCCATCTTGATCCTCCCCAACGACTTTACCATCAAGTGCAAGGACGCTATTAATTGTATCAATTGTCGAATTGTACTCTGAAATTAGCTCTCCCAGATACTTTTGNCCACNCTCNGTAATCAAAAAATAGATTCGGATCCTGTTGCTGTCAGACAGAANCTTCTCACTTTCCTCAATGTACTTAAAGCCCTGNAAACGGTAAATTGCCTGATANAGCGTGTTAAAAGTGATTTTTCCTTCGCTGATTCGCTCGACNGTAGACATCATTTCGTAGGTATACATTGGCTTCTGACTCAATAGAAAAAGCACAAGCATTTCAGTGGTCGCTTTCTTTAGCAATTCCCTGATGCCAGCGGACGTACCGCTAGTGTTTTTTGGTGCCATGGAAGGTATCCCCTCCCTCCTTTTGATAAAACCAGTTTTGTAACTAAATCATAGTATATCAGAACAGAGAATATTTGTCAATAAATTTTATTAACGAACCAATAATATTTGTTGTTGACAAATACTGTTGGTTCGTGATATTGTTCATCTTGTCTTCTGAAATGCAATTGATTGAAAATTGGATATGCGTAAGATTTGCATGATGCTTTTCTACTCGCGCGTTGATGAGGAGAAGGGGGTTGATTGAATTGAATAACTAATTTCAAAATTAAGGAGTCAAGAGTCATAAAATACAAATCTTGTTTTTTGAGTGTTCATTTAGGGTATAATAATTATCTAAATATCCGATTCCTGTTTTTAAACGCAGTAGTACAGTTTGGGGGATGAGCAATCATTTCGCTTGTCCCCTCGCAATATAACTCCAGTAACGATATTATCGTGAAAGGCGTGAAGGAGAAAAAATGGAAAATTTAACGTCTAAGAATAAACGAACCATATCTGCTGTCATCATCGCTTCTCTGGTTATNGCTCTGGTGCTCGCTTTGCTCCTGCTTGCTTCGCCACGATTTCCGAGTAACGAAAACTCCGCCATTGCAAGTGATAACGACGCATTCGTCGCTGTGTCCNCTGGCGTCTTCCACACAGCCGCTATCAAGGCGGATGGCAGTCTTTGGGCTTGGGGATCAAACTCTAGCGGCCAGCTCGGCGATGGCACAACAACAGACAGCTATAAGCCTATCAAAATTATGGATGGAGTGTTTTCCGTATCCGTGGGAGCAAGTCATACCTGCGTTATTATGAAAGACGGCAGCCTTTTGACTTGGGGAGCCAATAATTCTAGCCAGCTTGGCAATGGCCTTGGAGGTTCCGACTCTGGAGACAACTATAGTGCGTCCCCTGTCTTTATCATGAGTGATGTATCCGCAATATCAGCAGGATATGATTTCTCCATGGCTATCAAGACCGACAACAGTTTGTGGGCTTGGGGAGATAACAGTTATGGACAACTCGGAGACGGCACAACAATAAAGCGCTCCGCACCCGTTAAAATTATGGATGACGTTGCTTCCGTGTCAGCAGGGGATAGACATGCTGTGGCTGTTAAAACAGACGGCAGCCTGTGGGCTTGGGGAGATAATACGCGCGGACAACTTGGCGACGGCACTGGCGATGGTTTGGATAGATACAACCCAACCCCAGCTCAAATTATGAAAGGTGTTACTTCCGCATCCGCCGGTGCATTCCATACAATTGCGATCAAAACAAACGGCAACGTGTGGGAATGGGGGGATTGTTACGATTATCCTGCTACTGCAGACATGCGCAATACCCCCGAAAAAATCATGAATGGTGCTTTTTCAGCCGTATCCGCAGGCCGTGGGTTTAGCATGGCAATAAGAAAGGACGGCAGCCTTTGGTCTTGGGGATACAATGGCCGGGGTCAACTGGGATACACTATGATAGATGAAATATACAATGCCACGCCTGTTAAAGTCATGGATAGCGTCACTTACGTGGCGGCAGGTGAAAGGTACGCAATGGCAATCAAAACAGATGGCAGTCTATGGGGCTGGGGAGGAAATTATACCAACCAGCTCGGAGATCAAACCGGAATAGATCAGCATGTTCCTATTGAAATCAAAACTCGCTATATTAGAGTAGTTCTTGATGGCAAGACATTAGATTTCGACGTGCAGCCAGAGCTTGTAAGCGGCATAGTGCTTGTTCCGCTTCGCGCGATACTCGAAGAACTCGGCGCGACAATAACTGATTGGGATATGGGCGGGAAAACGATCACTGCTGTAAAAGACGATAAGGTGGTTGTTTTGACTGTTGGCGAC
>WRNV01000264.1 GCA_009776445.1 Oscillospiraceae bacterium
ATTACATCATCNTCACTTATTTCAAATTCTTAGTATCCAAGACTATCGGCGTAAATGCGGACAAAGTTAGCGCCAAATCCAGCGGCATCTTCACATTCTTTTGACCAGACTCGCGAAGCGGCGGCGCTTGTTTGTCCGCGTCTCCTTTTACATACACTTTCTTTGACCGCGTATGCAGTTGCCCCCCGGATACCTCAATCCCGCTTTCCTGCCCGGTTTTTGCCAACATCAACTGCTCCGGTGTCTGAAACAATACCCTGCCGTGCGCCCCAAAGCGAATCTGCCCTTGCGCATACATTTGCATCGTTTTTCCCGTCGACACGCCGATGCCGACATCATCCCGCAGACTTACTTCGCTGCCTCCGGCGTCAAAGGACGCCAATCCAGGGAGCATAGCCATCCGCTTGCCAAACTCCGTTGTGAAGTAGCGGTGATTGTGATCATTCATGTCCGCGCAGTCCTGCCCATTCGTGCGATAGCAATGCTCCACTACGCAATTGCCTTCGTCTCGGCTGTTTATGCTCAACATAGCTTTTGCGCCGATTTGCGGCATACAGTACATCACAGTTCCTTGCTGGGGAGCAAAAGGAAACCAGAAGGCTTTCTCTTTTTCCTGACTCTGGTCAATGTCAAGATGCAGCCGGACATTTTCATCGTTTGTGTCTATCACTGTGCCAAGCAGGGACAAACCGCAGAGTTTATCGGGATAAAGCCGCCGCAGCGCATAAGCCTGTTCTTCGCCAAGTGTGCAGGTGTTATGTAATAAGCCACCGATAAGCGCAACGCTTTGTTCAACGACAAGCCATTCTCTCCCCGAAAAGCTGACCGTATCCCCCAAGTCAAAATACGTTTCATGCTCAAAGGTGTAGTTCAGAAAGTCGCGCCATTCTCCATCGTTGCATTTCTTCCTGAACCGTCCGACTCTGCAGCCAGTTGCATCGATTGCATAATGTTTACCCTTCGGTGCGCCAAAGGCGATTTGCGAGGAAGCCGAACGCGGATTGGGTACTACCAGCGTTTCCAGATGGCTAGCCATCCGCAGGATGAATTGCCAATCCGTTTCTTTGTATTGGATGATCGGCCTGCCGATAGATACGTGTTGATCCTGTACGGTAATTACCGATTGATCCTCTGATTTACTGCATATAGCGCGAACAACTTCGGCATAGGTCATATCAGGCTGTTGAAAGGATCGGCAATGTTCCTCCACATCCATCAGATAACTCGTGCTATTACATTCTACAGTCAACGTGAAAAAGGAGTTTTTTTCAGAAACCGCTATGGACACTGGCTGCCCGACAAACGCAACTTCGCCACATAGCATAACGGTCACCAAATCCTGTCTGTTCACTTTTTCCAGAATTTTCGCGCCTGTCTCTGCGCTGATTTCTCCGGCATATCTGAGTCTCACGTGTTCATTCACCTTGGCAGACAAGGAAAACTCCAGAAGCATATCCACCGCAAGCGCGCCTTGAATCTGAATATCCGCAACCGTAAGCATCGCCATTACCGTCCCTCCATTCATGTACCAGCGATTATTATCCCCATTCGATAAGATAGCCTCGATTTGGCGTTAAGATCCAGTATCGGTAAGTTATCGTGAAGTATTCTCTGCTAACATGGAGTCGTAAACAAAACTCATTCCACCGGTATAAGATTATAGTACTCATCAGATAATGAAAGCATATTTGTAATAATGCCCCCGTTGTTAAAATCTCTGAATTGGTCGTTTACATATTGGCGATGCACATTTCCTCGCATATCCTTATAACGATAGTAATAATCTAAAAACCGCGCATGATCCACTGATATAATAATCACATCCTCAGGAGTAAAAATCGTTAGCTCGTTTGATTCGCGGATTTCGACCGCTGTTCTGTAGCCTTCTAGTAGCTCCACGCGCACATCGTCAAAAAAGATAGTCTCACAACTAATTACTGCAGTACTGCTTCCCCAAGGAATATCACCTGTGTAGTCGGGAAAAAACTCAAGAATTTTCTCTGTTTCAAGACCTGCCGCAAACAACAGTTGTCCTTCACGTTGCCTCAGCCAGCGTCTCACTTGCGGCAAATATCTATATTGCACGTCAATGATATTTTCTGTGAAGCTCATCTCGTTTACAAGATAATCCGGTTGGGGGGAGAAGTAATAATTCCCATCCAGATTAAAAAATGCGATTTCATCGAAAGCAACTGGCAATTCTTCACGAATATCAGATACGTCGTTGAATCCCAAGCGTGCTACAGTAACAGGGATCTCTTGTCCCGCTACAATGAGAATAAAGTAAGGGGATTCCCTATTGTTGAAACTATCCTCCTGCATAGATGGAAGATGTTCGACCGCACTCCAATGAGCCGTAGTACTGGAATCCGACTCCATATTGCCAGCCAGAAGTTCGGAGGCAGTATCTATAACAGAGCGTACTTCGTCAATTGCGACTCCTGTACGGTTATGAAGAATTACATTGTACTCTACTGTCTCCGTTTTCGGATCATTTATTGCGGAATCAAGCACAGTGCAACCGGTCGACATCAGTAAGAATAGCAAAGTAATTTGCGGTATTAATCGTAGCATAGGAATCTCCCCATAATATCTGTAGTTCACCGTAGCAATTTCTGAGTATCGTGTTGAATAAACATTCAATTTGTGTTCACCGCGGTTAGAACAACGCCTTGGTCTCGATTGTTTTGTGTAATACGTATTAAAGCTGTTTGTTAACCTTCTCTGCGATGTCATAATGTAAGTCATAGAGGTAATTACCTGGACATGCTTTT
>WRNV01000265.1 GCA_009776445.1 Oscillospiraceae bacterium
CTCCTCATAACAAGCGGTATTTATGTAATTGAAAGGAAGCCGCCGCCGGGCAAAAACGGCGCAATTGCTTTAGTGGCCCTACTTCCGGGAGATATCCCCCCGCCACAAGAAAAATTTTCTAATAAATATTTCACACCTACTTATTCCCTGTTAATGCAACTGAATCGAAAAAATAGTCAAAAATCGAGCCTTAAAACATAAAGTGTACCCCATGTCAAGTACATTTTAAACCTTTTGAGGTGTATGGTACTTGCAGAATAAACGAGACAATTGTATGATGTATATGCTTTAACTGCAACGAGGATAGGGCAACGCTGGGGAGCGACCCGAGCGCGTTGCAGGGTTTATACCAATCAAGGGCGGAACGGTCATGTTTGCTGTTCCGCTTTTGCTGTTGACCTCACCACTTGATTGGGGAAACCAAAAGCGATAAACCCCGAGTGGTTCAGGGGGTAGCGCCTCCTTCGTTATCCTCCTGAAGGTGTGTGTTTACCGGTATGAAGGCTACTTCCTTGCCAACGGATACACACCCGTCGAGATATATTTATAGTATTCACTTGGCGAAAGCTTTGCTAAATCCCATTGGTAGCGGTCGTTATTGTAGTAATCAACCCAGTCATCCACAACCCGTGCCACATCAGCGTTTGTCTCGCAATCATCAATGTCAATCTCGTCCTTCATATGCCCCCACAGAGATTCCTGTGGCGCGTTATCCCAGCAATTCGCTTTGCGTGACATCGACTGCCGAAGCTTGCTGTCTTTCAGTAGCTTGACAAATTCTATCGCCTTGTAGTGAACGCCTTGGTCAGAGTGCATCAACACGTCAGTCTTTAGTTCGTGACCATGGTTTGCGATAAGCAGTTGAACTGTTTGCAAAACAAAATCTTCCTCAAGGGACTCACTCACAACATGTGCCAGTATCTCTGTAGTGAACGCATCCTTAATGGCTGACATATAACTAAATGCGCCGCCCATGCGCTTCATGTATGTGATATCGGTTAGCAGAACCATCCGAGAACCGTGCAACTTGAACTCTCGATTCAGCAGATTTTTTGCAACGTAGCTCTCATCTATCGCTTTGCGCATCTTTCGATACGGGTTCGGCTTCCGGATCGGGCAATGAAAGTTATATTTTCTCATCAAACGATAGACTTTCTTCGTGTTCATCACGACCGGCGGCGCTAGGTGTAGCAACCACATATGGATACCCCGTCCGCCCTTGTCGTATCCCCTGAACTTATACGCTGCAATAATCAGTTCGAAGTCTGCGTGGTCTTGATTCTCCCGGGCTTGCCGCGATGATTCCGCTTTCAACCAGCTATAATAGCCACTTCGGGATATCCCGACAATTTCACAAAGCCAGACGATGTTCAGGCGGTTGTCGTCGCGGCTGGTCATCTAATGGATCAGTTCATATTTCGTGCTTGGCAGAGCTTTGATCATTTGTTCCGCCCTGCCTCTCTGTCCAGCAAGATAGTTTTTTTTATAAATTCTATCTGTTGCTCTGCATACTCAAGTCGATGCGCCATTTTCTTTAACTGTGCCGTTGTCGAATTACCGCTAATTTCAAGCGCAGTATATTCAGAATTTGCCACCACGGCTTTCTTTGCGATGTAGTCTTTGACGACCAGTTGGATGCCCTCTATTCTTGTTCTGCCAAGCATTTCGGTGTCTAATCCCAGCGCTTCGATGATCTGACGACTGGATTTTCCCTCTTGGTGTTGACGATGGAACTCCTCCTTGAACTCGTCAGTAAACACCAACATCTTGGCAGTCACTTTCTTTACCCATAGGTTTTCTCTCAGTATCTGGATCTGCTCCGCTGTGAATTTGTTGAATTCCCTTGCCATTTTGCGTTCCTCCCGGTACGGCTTCCGCCATAGACTTCCTTTTGGCAGCTTCTTTGATATTGCATCAAAACCTGCCATAGTGCAAGTCCAAACTTTGGGTGTCCGCAAAACAGGATACGTCATAAGTCTCATGTCCGACGCATGGGATATGTTTGCCGTTCACTCCCTTCAAAAGATTCAAGCTGTCCATTTTATAGGATACAGTTTAAAAGTCCGCCAAAAGGTCTACCTTTTGGCGGACTTTTTTAAGACTCGATTTTTGACTATTTTTTCGAATCAGTTGCATTAACAGGGAATAAGCAGGTTTGAAATATTTATTAGAAAATTTTTCTTGTAGCGGGGGGATATCTCCCGGAAGTTAGGCCACTAAAGCAATTGCGCCGTTTTTTACCCGGCGGCGGTTTCCTTTCAATTACATAAATACCGCTTGTTATGAGGAGTTAAATATAGTAAAATAGCTGTAATAATTTGTCCGCCAAAAGGTAGACCTTTTGGGGGACTTNTTNTGCNNNNACAAACCAGACCCTCGTAAGCCATTGCCGCGATAATGCCTAGTTTTAGATCGTAGGGGCGGCATTCTGCCGCCTCCGGGTGGCGCAAATACCGGGCGGCAGAATGCTGCCCCTACGATCCAAAACAAGTTACATTCATAGCCAGGGCGGGGCGGGGTTCCGGAGCGTAACTTTGCGGCGGCAGACCATATTTGTTCAGGATAACCAAACTCGATTGGGGTGATACTTATGGGGGCAAACGGCGGCGGAGGATCCCGCCGTCGGCAAGGGGAGCGGAGCGGGCTTAAGCGGGTCGCGCGGTAACCGCGCCGACTACATACGCCAAGCAACCAGAAAGCGGACCGACTTATTAAAACCCGGATCCCCCGCCCCGCATTGCTGGGAAGATGGAGGATCGCGACCCGTAGG
>WRNV01000266.1 GCA_009776445.1 Oscillospiraceae bacterium
CTATAGCTTCAATCTGGCGTGGGAAATCGGGAGAATATCTCGACAAATGTTGGAGAAAGTAACCTAACAATAGCGTCAAGCCACCACTTTAGTTTTGCTATATTCGTTTGACAGGATGATCATGACTTGTGTGAAATCGGGTTTTCCAACAACCTTTTTATCTGCCGTTGGCAGTCGTCCCCCTACTATTTCGTAATCATCCTGGAACATTGGTGTGTCGCGGTAGTCCATAATACTATCTAGCGGTGAGATGAGAGCGACCAGATCACTTCGTGTTTTGTTATTCAGAACAATCTGCCGGTAAATTGGATTTTCGAGGTTGGTCATCATGGCAGCTGCGGGAAACTGGTGTTCAAAAACATGTCCCAAGTTTTTGGCGCCTGTGCGCCGGCGGATTTGGTGTTTCTGATCATGGTATGATCTTTCCATGAGATTGTTGCTGCGCTCAATCAACTTAATTATGATATTGCCAGAGGCATCATATGTCACAATAAGGTGGTTGAACAGGTAGAACTCATATTGATCAAGGTAGTCAAGGATAATACATGCCGCATCCGCTTGCACGCCTGTGACAATGCCCGTTTCCAGTCTTTTACTGAGGTCGCGATAGAAGCGCGATGTTTCTTCTTTCAACTTTGCGACAACCTTAAGTTCATCCGGGGACTTTTTATCCTTTTCTTGTTTGTAGACATCAGTCTTTTCCAACCTCAGAACTTCACGAAGTTCCATGAATACAGCGTCCGCCGCCTTCAAATCTCGCACAGTTTTCTGTATTTCCGGGTTCTCAACAACGCTTAGCAGTATCTGTCGCAAGCGCTGGGCATACTTAAGGGCTTGCCCATGGAAACAATTCTTTCCTGATAGATTCAAAAGAGAGCTGAGAGTAGCGGCGCAACGGTCGAACAGTTTGACATGTGGCAGCACAAAGGGGAATCCCTCTCCGCCGCAATCCTTGTGAAACATGATGACCCATTGGGCAAACGCCCGCAGAATAGCGACGCTTTCCAAGTATCCTGAAACGTGAAGTTGCGCGCCGCTCTTTTGCCATTGAACCACAAAGTCGCGCATGGCGGCTGCTTGGGGTTTTATGATGTCCCCGGTCTCCTTAACGAAGCGGTTCAGATGAGCTAATGTCTTCTGGTTTTTAAATTGTGATTTCAATGTCTTGAATATATCTTCCAGAGTACACTTGCCTACCGCTTTGAGAAAATGCATATGGCATATAAGCTGGAACGACCTAAGCCGCATTTCCCGGATGACGCTTGCTATGGCGGCCATCATGCCATTCCCCAAATCGCTGACAAACGCAATCGGTTCCCCGAATAGTTCGACGATCGACCTCAAGTACTTCTTGATAATTTCCTCGTTTTCTGTCGGTATTTTCCATACACCCAGCACAATACCTGTCCAACCCTCTTTTACGGAAAATTCCATACCGCGTCCTGCTTCACATGTCGCATCAATATGGTATATACAGCCGGATTCAAACAGCTTTTTCAGTAGCGGCGCCGACAGATAATGATGCGCCACCATATGCTGCAGAAACCTGATCCCCAGCTCATGAATCTGCGACTGCGAAACAGACAAACCGTAGCTGTTTTCAAAAATGCTTCTCATCTCATCCATCTGTTTGTTGTCAGCATATTGGAGATGCCCAGCCTCAACCTCCATGTCATACCCGTATTTCGAGTTCAGCGGGAGGATACCCCGCAATATTTCGGAATGATGGATAACGCGGCGGCCTGTTTTCCCGTCTTTGCAGCGTGGGCATACGAAGTATTCCTCCACTATCGTCGCGGTCCTGCCAACAAGCGTAATTATCGTCCGCTCCTTAGAGCTCTTGCTTTCCATATGTTTCCCGCAGCACGGGCAGATGTTCGCAATAGTTTTGAATACCAGTGGCTTGTTACCCTGCAGGCTTAATAGATGCAGGTAAATTCTAAGCAAGCAGGAAAAAATCTGGCTCATTTCTGCATTGGAGAGTTTTTTTTACCGATATCGTAGTAGCGGAAGACTGTCGTTACCTGTTGTGCTGTAACCGGCGAGCCTGTACTATGAAGATAGCTGAGCGCCGCAGAATCCGCATCGTAGCCGCGTAGCGCTGCAATCAGGATGTCGATAACCAATGCTGGCTCCATATCGGGGTAGCTTCGAACACCAGGCATTTTGATTGACTTCCGCACAATCGGCGGGTCAGGCATAGCGTTGCGCTTTTCTCCTTGCTTACCGATGCTCTCTTTTCCAAAATATACGTACTGAGCGCCAATTTGCCGGCGTACAATCTTGTCTGTTATGGTCAACGTGTGAAGCGAGTTTTGAATCCCTATGCCAAGTATTTGCCTTAGCTCATCATGCGTGTACCCGGCATTAGAGGTGCTGACCAAATACTCGGCGGTGTCGAGGAGCGTCCGTCTGATCGAGAAATATGCGTTGCTATATTTCCAAAGTCCGAGGCCGTCAAATTCCGGGGTACTGCATAGAGTATAGAATTTCCCCCTCTCGTTGTAACTGGAATAGTAGCCCATGTTCTTTAGATCCCGAAGAATAGATTCCCTCGGCCGGCCTATTTCCAGCTTTAGGTGTTCTATTGTCATAACCACATTTTCTCGAAAAAGCTTCTCGTATCTACTGCTTATCATCTTTCCCACCTCCTGTTACAATAGTGATCATTATGCATATCGATACATTGTCATTATTGTAACATTTTGTAAGGAACTTTGCAATAGAAAGTGGAAAGATTTTTACTAT
>WRNV01000267.1 GCA_009776445.1 Oscillospiraceae bacterium
CGGAACTTCGCTTAACTGACCGCTTAGCGCGACCGCGCCCGCCCGGATGCTCCGCATCCGCGCTCGCGGCCGCGCCAAGCGTCCCCCCGTTATGTGCAATTACCCCTACTGCGGTGCGTTTTTTGCAGTCCGTTTTAGTTGACAATATTTTAAAAGAAGACTAGACTACATTTATCTTGAATAGAATACCTGTAGGGAGTGAATGAAATGCTTGATAAGGTTGAATACTGGCTTGAACTATGCGAGGATGATCTGAAAGCGGCAAAAGCCATGCTTAAATCCAAGAATTTCTTGTGGGCTGGATTTATATGCCATATTATCGCGGAAAAAGCTCTTAAAACAGCAATTGCGAATATTACTAATGAAGTACCGCCAAAAACGCATGACTTACCAAAGTTAGCTGGTAAAACCGAAATTTATGGAGATATGTCTCAAGATTATAAAGATTTACTAAACAAGCTGATGCCCTTGCAGATTGAAGCAAGGTATCCCGAATACAAAGAAAAAATAACCGCGCTACTAACCGATGGCTATTGTGGCAAGCTTCTGGAAGAAACGGAGGGATTTCTGTGTTGGATAAAAGAGAAGTTAGGGAAATAGCTGCAAAATACACAGACAAGGTGCTGCAACTTCATAATCCAAAGCAAATAATTATCTTTGGTTCTTACGTAAATGGTAGCCCTCATGCAGACAGTGACATAGACATTGCTATTGTTTTTGATAGCGTGGAAGGGGACTGGCTGGAAACGTGGGGGAGGTTAATCGGATTGCGAGAAGGTATCAGCTATGACATAGAAACGCATATGCTTGACGAAACATGCAACCGAAGCGGATTTTTAGACTTTATCAGAGAAACCGGAGAGATTATTTATCAATCCGTGTAATATTTACTAATAAGTGGAGATAAAACAAATCAGTCCGGGATAACTGCACATAACAAGCGGCTTAGCGAAATGGCGGTCGGTGTGGAAAACTCAAGTCGTTTGCTCCCTATGACCTCGTGGTAACTCAGGTCTTGGCGCACCCCGTCCGCCACGTTCGCCAAGCGTCCCCCCGTTATCTGCCATTCACCTTACTGCGGTGCGATACTTTTACAATGCTAACATTCTATTGCGCTAGTAAAGCATTTGCTGTATAATAGTGTGCATAGAAGGGGTTGATATAATTGGCGACCAAAACAGTAACTGTTCGAGTAGACGAGGAGACCAAACGAGAGGCGGAGGCCATCTTGGCGGATATCGGGTTGAACATGACCATGTTACTTAACGCTTGTCTGAAAGCCGTAGTGAGGGAAAAGCGAGTGCCGTTTGCTTTAGTTAGTAGCGAATACGAACACAAGCAGATGATCAGGGCAAAGCTAAAAGAATCGGAAGCTGTTGCAAATGACCCAACTGCAAAGCGTTACACGCATGAAGAGATTTTTGTGCCATTAAGAAAGCAGTATGGGTATGAGTTACAAGATTGAGTATATTTCAACCTTCCATTTTGACGTTCAGTCTGTTGCAGATTTTCTGGCAGAATATCCGAGCAAAGCCGCACGCATCTTTGCTAAGGCAGATAGAAGTATCAGCAACCTCAAAGAGATGCCGGAAATGTATCCGGTTTATCAGGATGTACCATCTTTCCGGTTCATTGTCGTGGAAGACTATTTAGTGTTCTACAAGTTAATACAGGAAAGCAGAATCGTAGAAGTTCACCGTCTGATATATGGACGAATGGATATCGCAGAGCATATGCAAGAGTAGTATACCTGCTGAAATAGTATTAAGTGCAGCAATGACACTTTGTCTGCGTAGAAACTAAGATGTAAAGACTAATGGATACAGTCCGGGTAAACTGCCGATAACAAGCGGCTTAGCGAAATGGCGGCAGGAGTGGAAGCCGCCGTGCCGCCTCGCTGTCACGCGACACGATAATATAGGGAGAAACGACACGATAAAAACAGCAAAGACGGGCATCGAAACGACACATAGAGATATGAGCGACACGGACTCATCGACAAAACGACAGAATAAAAGCGAGACCGGCGCTGCACGTCCGCGTACGCAAATGTGAAGCAAGGCCATGCGGGAGTTTGAAATAGCGACCCGCCCATGAAGGCACGGGCGGGAAGCGCGATCAAAAAAGGATCACGACATGAGGGTCGCACAACAGGCTAAGGTCCGGCATCCGGCTCAAGAGGCAGATTTTTCAGCCGCAAATACTCGATACGAGCCCGGTCACTGTCGTCCGGATTACCGGCGGCAATGATTTTCGAATAAGCATCCCTGAGCTCCATTTTATGTTTTGTCATGTTCAAATCCCAAATGACGTGTATGTATTCGATGCGGATATCATCCGGCACAAAAGGGTCCAAAGAGAAGAGCAATTGAAGTACATTATCGAAAAGATAACAGGAAATCAAGATGTTTTTGTCCATGCCCATCCTCCCTACGAAAGAGCGAGATTGTTGACGGCGGCCATAATGAGATTAGTGTCGAGGGAAGGCTTTTCGAGCTGGGCGCCCAGCATAAAAGCTTGGTTCATCAGGTTGTCAACAAGCCTCGGNCAGCCGCGCGCATATCCGGAGATGGCGGGCAGGGTGCCTTCGCCAAGGACAGAAGCGGGGACGCTGGCAATTTGCAGCTTGTGGATAATATATTGCTCCGTCTCGGCCTCCGAAAGCCCTTCAAAAGTGTAGCTGATGACGATCCTTTGCCTCAACGCCTCATGGACAGGTTTTTCGAGGGTGCTGTTGAGCCTGGTT
>WRNV01000268.1 GCA_009776445.1 Oscillospiraceae bacterium
ACTCCCACGTTTTATATGCAACAACAAGACCGTGGAACGGCTAAAAGCAGAATACTGAACGAAGCCAACCGCTTCAAATGGAACAAAGCCACCGTGACTAAAATCCTCACAAGTCAGGAATACTGCGGCGATGTCGTGAACTTCAAGACGGCAAAGCATTTCAAAGATAAACACTCCACCTATGTAGATAAAAGCGAATGGCACATAACGGAAAATGTCCACGACCCGATCATTGACCGTATCACCTTTGAAAACGTGCAGAGAATCCTTGAAAACGTGCCTATCCGCAGACCCAACTTAGACGGGCGAATCCACCCATTGTCCGGCTTGCTTTACTGTAAAGACTGCGGCTCTAAAATGCACGTCAGAATCTCATGGACTGGCGGTAAAAGAGACGGTAAAAGGGTTGCGTTTTGTAGCGAATACGCAAAGGGCAAGGCAAAGAACCCAAAATGCAATACGCCACACCGCATAGACGCTGATGTACTCCTGCAAAACATAGCGAACCTGTTGCGGAAGATTGCCGAGTATTCACTCCGCAACAAAGAGGACTTTGAAGCCTTGGTTAAAAACAGCCTTGCCATGCAACAAACTGACGAAATGAAGAAACAGCAGAAGCGCATACCGCAGATAACAACACGGCTTGAACAGATTGACAAGGTGATAAACAAGCTGTATGAGGATAACGCCCTCGGCAATATCGAGCCGGACAGATACCAACAGCTATCACAGAAATACTCGGCAGAATACTATTCGCTGAAAAAGGAACTCGAAGAAACCCAAGAGCAGTTATCAGACCAAGCCAACGCAAGTGGGCGGGCGAAAAAGTTTATCAAGATGGTGGAAAGCTACTGTGCTTTTGAAGAAGTCACCCCTACCGCCATCAACGAGTTTATCAGTAAAATTGTTGTGCATGAGCGTGATACCAAAAGGGCAAGGCAGACAATTCAGCACGTCGAAGTATATTTCAATTATATCGGCAAGTTTGAAAATGAACTTACCGAACTTGCAGAGCCAACGGAGCAGGAACTTGAACGCATGAGGGAGGAAATAGCAAACGCACAGTTGGAGAAACGCCGTGCCTATCATCGGGCTTACTCAAAGGAATACAGGGCGAAAAACCTTGAAAAGCACCGTGAGTATGAACGTACTAAAGCCAAAGAGTACAGGGCTAAGAGAAAGGCTCAATCCGCCTAACAAAACAGAATATCCACTCACAGTAATAAGAGATTTCCGAATCACTGGAAGTCTCTTTTTTGTGCCTAAAAACGATAAGGAGAGAATAAATGACAAAGCCAACAGAAACATCAACAAAGCCGACAGCGCCCCGAAAGCCTGACGGTACGCTGACCACGCAGATAAACAACCAGACATACATCATCGAAGTGTTTTTCGACCATGACAGCAAGGAGACATTTCAAGACAAGCTGTTGAGGGTAATCCTTGCAGACTTGCCAATGGCAGCGAATCAATAGCCGGAATAATCTCACTAACGATAACAAAAAGCGGCTTCAACGCCGCTCTTTGTTATGCTTATTCACTCTCTAACAGAAAATATGGGCTGTTCTCATTATGGTATGTCCATTTATCAAAGAAATCCCTAAGAATANTATTCAACTGGGAAATAGTAAGGTTTTTATTTTCATTAAACTGGTCATCGGCACTTGTCATAGAANTAATCACAAGCGATATATCATCTCGTAAAGCTGTAAGGTAGGCAAATTCGTTTTCCGATATGATGTCATCCCGCAATATGCCATCCCATGACAAATCATTCAAAGCCCCTTGACCGTAACACAATGTATAAGAAATGAAAGCAAAAGTGGATTGGCNACCATAATTCAATCCCGCTGAGGTTGAATATTGGTATTGCGTGAGCAAGGTATCTGCTTTTACTAAATAGTCGGAAACATCTAGTATCGTATCCCTTTTCATGGCATCGTTTACATCGTTATTTTCAATGAATGATACTAACTTGTCCAGCTCACTNGATGTATTCACAAGGTTGTGAAAAACAGCATTGAGTAGGTATTGCCTAGCATGAACTCTCTCCATGCTACTGTTAATATTCTGCCATACTGACACAGCGAGGGCTACGATAAGCACAACAATTGCGATAGTAAAAACCTTGTTTTTTTTCATGTAGTTATACCACCTTAAACATATTGATTATGTGTCTTGCGTATTGTCCTGCCCCATCGTTTCCACGGGCAAGCGTGAATCGACACGCCGACAGTCGGGGCGGTTCGCNCGAAGCCCGAACGGACGGACGGAAAGGCGGCGCGGGTATCGCGGCGGCTTATCCGTCTGGACGGATCGCCGTAAGCCGTGGCACAATGCGCTTTGCCGCATGGTGCATGGCTGCGGTGATAGCNCTCCGCAGGAGCCCACGGCGGTTACGGGCGAAGCCCTAACCGTCAGAGTGGGTCACACGCTTCCATGAAGCGGGTGATACGCTCCCCAACCTCACAGTGATACCAAAAAACAGTATAGCACAGAGATTTGAACAAATCCACACAAACATTAAGCCCCGAAGCGGAATGATGTCGCCGCCGAGGGGCTTTTTGTATATACAAACCAAAACAGAAAGGAAGATATTTATGGCAATTCAAAAAGAAGAACTGAAGCTAATCCGCATGAACGAGGTGGAAACCACGGCGATAAATTGGCTGTGGTATCCGTATATCCCATTCGGAAAAATTACGGTCATTCAGGGCGACCCCGGCGACGGGAAAAC
>WRNV01000269.1 GCA_009776445.1 Oscillospiraceae bacterium
ATTATTAAGAGCGAACTAAATTAGTTCTTTTTGATGATAAGTATTAGCTTCGAGAATTGGTGTTCGTAAGTATTTGTTGCAGGGTTCGTAGACAGAAGTAAGAAAATTTTAAAGGCCAGGGCAAATTACACCCTGACTTTATTTTTTGCCTTAAAATAAAGATATATGTAAAATTATAAGCGTCAAATATAGCCATAACANCCGTAAGCGTCTAATCCCAGGACGTATCGCAACCTGAAAATCACAATGCTACAATAACTACCAAAAGACTTTAAAAACCACTTGTAGTTTTTAAAGCTAAATCGGAGTTGTTGTATATGAACACAAGAGATATCGCAACCGAGTACAGATTAACGCATTGGGCAGGCATAATGCGGGAACGCCAGGAAAGCGGGCTGAGCATAAAAACGTTCTGCGAACAATCCGGGTTTCATGAAAATGTATACTTTTATTGGCAACGTAAGTTGCGGGAAGCCGCGTGTAAGGCGCTGTTACCGGCGGCGCGGGAAGAACCCGCGACAGCCGTTGTGCCGTCGGGGCTGGTCGCTCGCTCCGCGAGCTGCTCGCCCATGCCTCCAGGATGGGCAATAGTCAATGAAACCCCGAAGGTTGAAACAGAAAATAACGTCGTTTATATTAAGATCGGGAAAAGCCGTATAGAGGCCGTTTCCGGCGTTGACACTGAACATTTGGCTAAAGTCTGCCGTATGTTGATGTCACTATGCTGACATTTCATGGAAAGCCGGTATATCTCAGCTGCGGCCACACCGATATGCGAAAGCAAATAAACGGCTTGATGGCAATAGTTGATGGCAGTTTTAATCTTGACCCGTTCAGCAACGCTGTATTTGTATTTTGCAACCGAAACCGCGACAGAATAAAGATACTTGAGTGGGACGCGGACGGATTCTGGCTGTATTTCAAACGTCTTGAAAAGGGCAGGTTCCGCTGGCCGCAGGTTGGCGACGAGCCGACGATGACGCTAACAGGCGAAGAATTAGCTGTACTTTTGGGCGGAGTGCGAGTTGAATTAAAACTCAAGCGCAACGAGGTTTTAGAGAGAAAAATCTCTTAAAAAAACTGATGTAAAACCTCAATTTTGCTTGATATTTCGGGGTTTTTGTGTTATAATCCAGATTATGGATACGACAATTATAGTATTAGAATTGCAACAACAAGTAGCACTTCTCGCCGCTCGCGTGAATGAACTGCTGGCACAAAACGCTAAACAGGAAATTCTCATAAAACACTATGAGAATCAGATATTGTTGTTGAAACGCCAAAAATTCGGCCAATCCAGCGAAAAATATTCCACCGGCGATTGTCATCAGCTGAACTTTCTTGGCGAACCCGAAAACACGCCGATTCCAGAGCCGGAAACAGAAGATATTACATATTCCCGTAAGAAACGCAAAGGAAAACGTGAGGAAGACCTTTCCGGCCTGCCGGTTGAGCGTATCGACCACGAACTGCCGGAAAATGGTCGCGGCTGCCCTGAATGCGGCGAATCTATGAAAGACATAGGCGTTGACATCCGCCGCGAACTCAAACTGATTCCGGCACAAGTCATTGTTGTGGAACACGCGACTCATGCTTATGCCTGCGATAATCCTGTTTGTGAGGAAAACACCGGCGGTGTCACAATCGTCAAGGCTGAGTCTCCAAAGCCGATTATTCCAGGCTCTTTGGCGTCGTCGTCTTTAGTCGCGCATATTGCCTATCAAAAATATTCAAATGGGCTGCCGCTTTATCGGCTGGAAAAGGGATTCCAATACGACGGGGTCATAATATCACGGCAAACCATGTCTAACTGGGTCATGAAATGTGCCGAAATTTATTTGCTTGCGATATATTTAATGCTGAAAACTTTTCTGCTGAAAGAATCTGTCCTTCACGCGGACGAGACGACGGTTCAGGTTCTGCGGGAACCCGGGCGCGACCCTCAAAGCAAGTCATATGAATGGGTATACCGTACAAGCGGTTGTTGTGAGAATAAAATTGTCATTTATGACTACCAGGAAACCCGAAAACGCGAGCATCCTGAAGAATTCCTCAAAGATTTCAAGGGATTTTTACATACGGACGGATATGAGGTTTATCACGGTTTACCGCCGGACATCGTTATAGTCGGCTGCTGGTCGCACGCCCGGCGCTATTGGGAAAAAATTTTGAAAACCATTGCTAAGGATAAACGCAAAGGCACAGACGCCGAACGCGGCGTTGCTTACATAAATATGTTGTTTGATTTGGAGCGGGAATTCAAGAATCTTTCGCCGGAGGAGCGATACAAGGCACGTCTCGAGAAAAGCAAGCCCATTGCGGACGCGTTTTTTGCGTGGGCTGATAAGCTTAGCGCGCTGCCGAAGTCGCCGTTGGGTGAGGCGAGGCATTATGCGCTGTCACAGCAAAAATACTTAGAAAACGTCTTTCTGGACGGACGCACAGAACTCTCGAATAACCGTTGTGAGCGCTCGGTGAAGCCTTTTGTGATGGGCAGAAAAAATTGGCTGTTTTCAAACACTCCCGACGGCGCAAAGGCCAGTTCTGTCATGTATTCGATTATTGAAACGGCGAAAGAAAATGGCCTGCACCCGTTTCATTATCTCAAGTTTCTGTTGGAAACGCTGCCGAATACGACTACCGGTAACCTTGAGGCTCTTTTACCGTGGAGTGTTTCGCTGCCGGAGGTTTGTAGGGTTACGGTAAAGTAAAGACGTCTTCGTATTAGACGCTTAC
>WRNV01000270.1 GCA_009776445.1 Oscillospiraceae bacterium
CACAGCGCTTCGCGCTGTGCGCGGCGCAGCACGTGAGGGATGGGTGAGTAGGTAAGATTCATTCTGCCCGTAAGCGAGCCATCCCGATGGGTTGTGGGGCGGAGGCCTACATTAACAGTAAAATGATGAAAACTCGGCTAGGGGGTCTAATCTTCTTATGTAATCTCCATTATATGCTATATTCTCCATTAATACAAGAGTTCGTTTTCACATTTAGAATAGTAATTTTATAGATTAAAGTACTGGCATGTGATATACTGCATCATCTAACATACGGCTCTGGCGCAAATAGTGGAATAGCTATGTGATGCCAGCTGCCGCTCTATTTCCGGTCGCACCATTAATAATCGTCCTTATACCCTTCCCGATTTGGCGTAATAGCATTTTTGCGGACAAGAGATCAATTTTAGCCTTGCCGCAGCACACTCTTTTGTCGCGCTTGATATCATTATTTATACCTTCAACCGTCCCATTTGAAATATCCGGACGAAGAAGCGTATTTCTCACTGCGTCAATATCCATCTGGAGCCCATTGGCAAACTGCGCCAGTCTCCAGTAGCTGCTGTTCCTGTATTTTTCAATAAATTCAAGAAGGGCTGCCGGATCATTGTTATCCATGAAATTATGGTAATCTAAGCCAAACTGTACCATGTGACCACAAACAGGGTGCATGTCGCTCAGGTAGTTGTCAACAGTTGCTTCGCCAGCTTTATTTTTCCCCGGCACCTTGTCCTCGCCAGGGGCATCATCACCCCAGTTCAATACATTAACCAATTCTAATGGAATATTCATCCTGTTGCCAGCCGGGACGGCACTGTTTTTTTTTTACTTTGCTCACGGTTCGGCTGATTGCTGCTTGAGTCGTCCCCTTCATCAACTCTAGTGCGTCTGCTTTCCCTGATTTTTGCCAACACCCTTTTATAGACTGTGCTTGCGGTGTAAATACGTACAGAGATCCTTTCGGGTCTGTCAGGGATGGCTCCGAACCAGTCGTTTGTAACGCTGCGCTCCTCCATTATCTCCGCGTCTATTGAGTTCTCGCGTTCCAGTTTTATTATGTAATTATCAACGCTGCTGTGGCTCCCCTCGAACCCCAGCTTGCATATTTCATTGTGTATCGTCCAGTGGCTTTTGCCCTCTTTCCGCATGGCCACGACTGTGTCCCGGTATGGTTCCACTATGGATTTGCTCGAATGCCGGGCGGATGTTGTCACCGACTTCTGCTTCTTCGCGCTGCCGTTTGGTTCTGCAATAAATTCGTCTATCTTCTTTTCAACAGAGGAGATCGTCTCCCGCATTTCGCTTCGCAGTTTCCGGACATTTTCCACGGGAATGCCGATAATTCCCGATATTTCATCCGCATGCTTGCCTTGCAGCGTCAGCTCAAGTACCCGGAGAGTGTTCCTGTACTTTATTTCGGCTTTTGCGCTCAGGTGCGCCATACGCGCCCTTTGTTTTATGTCAGCTTCGGTTAATGAGGCGGGTATGCCGACCACGAATAACTCGTCATTTCCATTGTCTGCAGATATGCAGACCCACGATTCGCCGATAGGTATATATATGGATGCCGGCAGGTGTTCGCGCAGTGTCTTCTTTATCGCATCATGCATGTTGGATGTGATGTGGAACCTGTCTGCAACTGACGTTTTCCCAAGCGCATTAGCCGCCGATGCCATCGCCGTTCCCCTGTCCCTGCTGACAATACTTAAGTTGGGGAACATGGCCAGCGCTTGCTCCGCCGTTTCGCCTGTCGTTCCACGGGCTATGCCCAGCAGCTTACCGGTGTCGAGATTCACAATTACCATACACGATGTGCTGCTGTCGCCCTTCCGAAGATTGATGTCATCTATACCAGCATTAACCACTTCGCTTGCGTTGCCGTAGAAATTCTCCTCAATTTGTTTTGCCCCGCGCCTGAGAATTACACGGATTATCGTATCCCTGCTGATTTCCGCACCTTGCGCTTTAAGTATTTTCTCTGCCGCTCTGCTGCTGGTGTTTACGGCCGTATCTATAACTCGGTTAACAAATTCCGCCGTCATCCTTGACCGCCTTTTTTCTATTAGTCCGGGGAAGCCTTCTAAAAATCTCTTTTGAATGCAATGCTCATTGGTGCATATGTACGCTTTCCTGCTTATCCTGTGCCACAAACCTTTTCCATTTATCCCAATGTCTTGCACCATTTCATTTTTCGGATGTCTGGAGTGTGCTTTTTCGCTGGTTTTACCACACTTTGGGCAATCTGCATGGCTGCTGATTGATTCCCACTCCGCTACGAAGCGGTTGCCGTCGAATACTACGTTTTTTAGTGTCAAGCTGTCTGGTATATTATCGAACCGCAAGTAAAATCCTGTTACCCTCGTTGTTGCGATATTGGCAAAACTTGACGCTACCTCAAAGGGTAGGCCCAATATCTCTATTGCCGTGTCCCTTATGATTTCTTGCAACGAATCCTGATCTCCGCTACGCATACACATTGCGTTCGCCTCCGTCTCGACTTTTTATTGTATCATAGCATGTCAAGACGGTTCTGTCCAGTATTATCTACTATTTGCGCCAGAGCCGCGAAAAGTATGATGGTGGTCAGAAATATATCTAATAGGAGGTATGCTGACCATTGAAGATGGAGATATACATCAAGATTACGGACAACGACGGAAACGAAATCATAAAACCGGTGACCGTGGACGCGGACATCCCCGATTTCAGCGAGTTCGTC
>WRNV01000271.1 GCA_009776445.1 Oscillospiraceae bacterium
TTATGCTACCCAAATGAGCATACACATATGTCATATTGTCAGTGTCGTTGTAAATAGCGACTGTTCCATATTTTCCGCCATTTTGCACAACTATGCCAGAATATGCAGCGTATACCGATCTGTCTCCATTATAATTGGCATTGTTTGACACATTCATGTCAATTCCTGAATGATATCCATAAGTGCTAGCATAAACTATTGAATACGCCCCATAGAGGTTTTGAAGATACCTTGATCTCCCGTCTGGCAGACATCCAAAGACTTTGGTGTAAAAAGCCTCAATATTTGCCTCCTTAATGTGGCCATCATTTGACGCAATCCATGTTCCCTCAACCAAACCTGCGTTTTGAGAGAAATATTCTCCGTCGTTTCTTGTTCCATCACTTTTATTATATACGTGAATTTTTCTCAAAACCCTACTAAAAATCAAAATATTCGATTTTTTTGGCAAAGAAACTCTGACCGCGCACGATGCCGAAACACGTGTCCGAATAAAGCAAAATATACAGATTAATCTCAATTGTCGTTTTTCTTAGGTCTACCTCGCGATCGCTTTGGCATTTCAATGTTTGCTTTAGGTTTGTTGGGCGAACCCTTTGGCCTTCCAGGTTTTCTCTTAACGGGCATTTCTCCCCCCTGAGTATCCTTTTCAATTGTCTTCTTGTTTTTAGACCCTGGCGGTCTGCCACGTTTTCGCCCCTCTTCCGGAATGGTTTCAATAGCCTTTTTCATTATTCGATTCTTAGATCCTTTAGGCCTGCCCGGTCCCTTTCGTGAGGCCTCGTTGACTTCCGCATGAGCCGGATAGCGATGGAATGGATCTGGCTCCGAACTTGAGAGCCTTTTGTTTTCAGCTTCAGCTACACGGTCAAGATCACATGGCAGCACCCCGCAAGCTTTCATCAGCATTATTTGCCGTTGGTTTTCCGTGTGGCACACGAAGTATTCGTCCTTCCCATTCATATGCATACAGATTTGATTCAGCTCGTTGGCCATTCGGTTTGTTGACAGCCCGTTTTCGCGACAAGCTTTCACCAGCTCGTTCCTTATGACTGCGGATATGAATGCGAGCGCCAGCTTTGCCTTAATCCCTTCCGTATAGTGGGTGCCGGTCGTGTCATACCCCAACTGGCTTTTTACCATTGAAAACTGTTCCTCCGAACTATTTCTGAGTACATATATATCGTTCGCTTCCTTTGCCGTCAATGCTTTGGAAGACGCTAGGGAAAAGAACCCTTTGCGTTCACCCATTGCCTGCACTTTTTCCGCATTGACGAACGCGACTTTTTTTTCATCCAATTCTTCTATGCTTATGCAACCAATGTACTCTTGCGGGACGCTCGCTTGTTTCCCTTTGCTAAGCTGCCGCTGTATTTTCAGCGCCGCGTTTGATGCTTTTTTAAACCATGCTTCTTGGCGTTCCCCGCCATTTCTGCTGTCATAGATGAGACATACATATGCCTTGTAATCATGCATGCTAAATAGTTGATGCTTTTCGGCTTCCTCCGTTCCGTAAAGCACATTCGAGTCCATGCTGAATTCCGTGGCTTCACCAACCGGCACGTCCTCGCGATACTTGCCTAGCATATACTCGTAGTGCATACGGATTTTGCCAACATATCGGTCGAGCATATCCTTGTGCGCTTTTGCATCCCCCTTTAACATAGCCACATATCCAATTTCGCTTTGGTCAAGCAATTCTAATACTTCCTTCGTGGCAAACCCGCGATCGACTATCACGCCCTTCACTTTGATATCATAGGCTGTGAGCCACCCGATCATCTCTATTACCGCTTTGCAGTCCACCCGTCCCCCTCTATATATTGAAAACGTGATCGGATCCCCATTCCTGCTGTCCACAGCATACATATAAGCGGCTATGCTTATGTTCTTTTGCGATTTCGCTTTCCCGGGCTCCGCGATGTCCGCTTTCTGGGCGACACAGTCATTGTTTGAGCCGTCAATGGCTATCCAAGCCTCCGTTATCTCCCTTTCGCGGCATTCCCCTGCCCAGATTTTTCGGAAGGCCGAAGTCCGTTCCTCTGAAATGTCATTGTTGAAAAAAGCCGACAGCCGCGACGGATTCCACAAGTTGCTAGAAAACAGCAGCTGGTCTTCCATAGCAGAAGGATATTGGTCGGCGACGCAGGAATGGTTGATGATAGAGTACATTGAAAAATCAATTATCATATTTGCATTCTCTACGCCGTAGCTTTGTATGAGGGCATCATACAGCCCNGTTCTTTCAGCCAGCGAAAGAACCGTCGCATAGAAGCCGATTTTCTTGGTCTGCCTTGGGAGCTTTTCTCCGGACGCTTCTTCAAATACCGTCGGATACCTGAGTCGGAAGTTGGTGTTCGGATACATCTTCCCGTTTCCGATAGACCTGCCGATGATGGTATGCCTTACCCGATTGTACTGTTTCAATGGATCATACTCATTCATGTCTTTGACAAAGACAGTTGCGTCTTTTTCCACATAAGCATCGCCAGGGACAGCCACAACTATGTTTCTGTAGATCGCCATTATAATCGCTCCTTATATTAGTAGATTTACTACTAATATTATAGCACGACTATAACTGGAATGCAAGCGTTCAAACGCACTATTTGCATGGGCCACAGAGAAAAATATTATGATTTTTGCGATGTTTTAGTAGGGTTTTCACAAAAGTTCACGTTTA
>WRNV01000272.1 GCA_009776445.1 Oscillospiraceae bacterium
AACTTGGAGGTAACATTCAAGAGAATCAAAACAACCGTAGCCCTAGCCACTACTCCGGAAAACATGGACAAGAAACCATCCTCCCGTTCCGGCGCCAAAAAGCCTAAGATCCTATTACCATCCAAAGCATACCACGCGAGAAGCGAAAACACAACGGAAACCACGCCACAAGCAGGGTAATCGCATAAAAACGGGTACTATCTAGGGAGTGTTGCTGTGTTGTGACCGGGTGGACCGGGCGGTAGGCGGAGGCGTTGCGGCTTAAGCGGGTCGCGCTGTTGGTAGTTCGCTCGGATCTCCGCGTTTAAGCGGCTCTAGGCTTGGTTCCTAGGCTCCGCGAACTCGCTTCGCTCAAACACACTCCGCCTTTAACGGAACCTTCGCCAAGAGCCGCTAAAACGCTCCGATAAGTCGCTCACCACCAACAGNGCGACCCGCTTAAGCCGCAACGCCTCCACCCACCGCCCAGCCCACCCTGCTTGTTCCTTCAATGGAACCTGGACAGTTTTGCTATCCCCCATTCGCTATTCGCGATAATTGGGCGCAAACCACTAAGGGCTGACCTTGTTAAACAAGTCGACCAGTTCCTGCTCGTTCCTAATTGCAGGTGTTAAGCATTAGCGCCCGGAATAACTTCAAAGATAAGCCTACATATCGCGTCCGGATTATTGCGGTAGTACACTTGCTTTGCTCTTACCGACATACCTTGCACAGCATCATCCATTTTCAACAAGTTGTAAACAATCTTCCGCATAAGCCCAAGATTTTCTGTGGCGTATCCCTTTCTTGCCGTACAGCGGTCCTCCCGTAGCGCGTCGTCCAGTACCCAGTGCAGGCTATTTTCAATCGCCCAATGGCGCCTTGAATAGCACCCAAATTCTTCGGCAGCCATGTGCTTGCTAATAATGTACGTTTCTGTTTCAACGGTGGANTTTTCCTCTATGATTTCCCCTTCCTCATTCTTATGGATGACCAGACGTTCTCTGATGGCCATNCCGACAGCCGCCACTTCGGGCCACTCCTCTTTGACAAGGCAGTTGGCGTCATTCCATACATAATAAGTCCTGCGCTCAAGTCTGGAGTGCCCTTGCTCCAATTCCTGAAATACTTTCAGTTTGTCGGTGAACGGCGTCTTGATTAATGTGCCTTTTGTTGCGTGCTTCTTGGCTCTTGCCGCTTCAATTCGCTGTGCGGNGATAACCGTTTCCATTTCTAAGCGGATATCGTTATGCAAATTAGTCTGATTGTCTTTTGCCGGCAGGACGAAATCTGCTCCTTTGCCAACGATAATTTTAATAATTTCTTTCTGGCAACCAATCGCGTCCGTGGTAACAACAGCGCCCTCAATATCCAGCCAGCTCAGCAAATCGGGGATTCCTTTAATTTCGTTTGTCTTCGCCTCCACCCTCAATTGCCCGATGCAGATGCCTGTTTCTACCAGAAGGGCGTTAATCAGCATTGGTACTCGCTTGCGATACACTTTTTCACACGCCGCCCGGATCGCTTTCCCGTCAATGGCTATATGCTTCCCCTTTGCGCGCGTTAGCTCAACGAGCCATTGGATGAAACATTCCAGGAACTCGATGGGGTTGATAACGCTGAACGCCGCACTGAACGTGTCGTGCGACGGGATGCCGTTTTCCAGCCCCAGCAGCTCTGTAAAATACTCCTCTTTGTATTTTAACTCAAGCTCCATGTTCGTAAAATCAGTATGCCCCCATAAAAGGCCGAATATGGTCAGTATAAATATATCCAGCAGCTTGTAGCGTTTGCCGCGGTTATCCCTGGGATCTTCTATAGTGCTGAAGATAGCGGCCAATGTGTTCAACGGCTCAAATTTGTACTGCATCAATTTTCACCCCCAGTTTTTCAAGTATTTCGTGCATTTCGGGCGTCACCTCGGACAACATGTCGCATTCCCTCGTTTCGACCAGATACAATCCCGCCAGTGGGCGCAATCCTTCTATGGATATTCCGGTGAGGCGTTCATATCTTTTGTGTTGCATATTTAGATTGATGCGCAACTCGGAAATGGTCGGCAACTCGACGCCTCTTAGAAGATAGCTTTGCGGAGAAAACTGTTTCACAATGTGTAAAAACGCAAAACGTAGCGTTTCCTTATCGTGTGCGTTGATCAGGAATGCTTCCGGCAGCAATGCTTGCAACGCATATGACATCCCATATTCGTAGACTCTGACCCTGTCTGTGGATATTTTCCTCACGTTCGTCCGAACCACCCCTTTTTTCGTTATCGTCCCGATGTACGTTTCGACCGGCTGGGGATACTTTTTCCCCGGTATCCGTTTCGATGTGGATCGGTACAAATAGTATTCATTGCCGACTTTTTTGATTGATGTTCCTTTTTCCTTAAATGCGTTTACCCANTCAGGATAATTTGACAAGATTATTCCCCNTTTCTANTGTATAATATATTATAGTATACTTNTGGGGCAAAAACAATAGGAGACTGCGTTTGTTCTGCAATCCCCTATACACGTTTTCCTTTATTGTTATTCCGTCTTCTGTTGCTCTAACAATTTTTTACGCGATTGCCCTGCAGGCGGTGGGAACGAAAAGCCGGAGGCGCGGTTAATGTCCGGACACAGGAGTACGTAATTGCGAGGAGCGTTAGCGA
>WRNV01000273.1 GCA_009776445.1 Oscillospiraceae bacterium
CACGCTATTCGCTTTTATCAAAAATTCGGGTTTTCCCTAAAAGCGGTACATATCAACACTATGGAGGAAGCGCGTAAACTCAAACCGCAAATCCCACTTATCGGAAACGACGGAATACCAATAGCGCATGAATTTGAGTTTGAAATGAATCTCTCGGGAGGTGATAAACTTGATAAGCAGAAAAGCTGAATTGAAAGATATACCCATATTGATTGAGCTACGGAAATACCAGCTAATCGACGAAGGAGAACCGCAAATTTCGGACATTAGCGGACAACTCGCTGATTATTTTTCCGCAGCAATTACTGATGGAACTTTTATTTCATGGGTAATGGAAAACGATGGCGAGATTATTGCAACAAGCGGAATTTGCTTTTACCCGTTACCGCCAACTTATTCGAATCCAACGGGAAGGACAGCTTATATCACGAATATGTATACCAAGCCGGAATACCGGCGTGTTGGGATTGCGGCAAAACTTTTGAATTTAGTCATTGATGAGGCAAAGGCGCGTGAATACAAGGTTATCCGCCTTCACACATCTGAGTTTGGTAGGTCAATATATGAAAAGGTTGGATTTACTGATTCAGATGGATATATGGCGCTTAGAATATAAAAGACAGGGAGAACAATATGCATGCGGGTATAGCTTATCGGGTCATTTCCCGAACTGTTCCAATATCTTTTCGTTTGGCATTGACCATACCCATTCCTGTGGGCTTTTTACCTTTCCGTCTAGAAATTGGAAACAGAAAGCGGGGTACTTGGTCTTTGTAGCCATATCGGCATATTCTTTACGCGTATTGTAATTGATCGGGTTTATCTTTTCATTTATTATTGCATCAAGGTTATGGATCAGGTCAGATATTTTCCGCCGCATAGATTCAATATCCGCTGTATATTCAGGGAAATAAGCTAAAAACTCATCGGTTTCATTTGACCGTATCAATTCCAGCAACCTTTTCTCGTTCATCCCGCTTATAAGATGGCTAACGGCTACATAGGCAGGGCTCTTGACCTTTATGCGGCGATAATCAGCGTCTTTGACGACATATCCTTCTTCACAGTACCGCAGCTTTTGCGCCATTTCGATTAAGTCGCTCAAATTGTTGCACTGAAATGTTTTAGGCTTTTTGACGCCTATATCGACATCCATCTCCAGCAACGTTACATTGTCGCGAGTGCCGATATGATAAAGATCAATCGATTCATACGGAACCACAACTCTGTTAAATGGAGACACAAGCTCAAACATATATGTATAGCGGGGATTCAGGTTTTGCAAATGGAGACCTGCGAACTTGCAGGCGTCATCGAACAGTTCCCCAAAACAGCCGTATGATGTGTCTACTTTTATTTCGTCCTCAGAACCTATCATTGCCTTGTCGGCAAATATTGTTCCATTAGTTGACACGATCCACTTACCGCCGTAATGCCATACTTTGATCAGGCTCCCATCGATTTTCTCTTCTACCTGAGCCGAGACCCAATCGATTTCATCGGCGTATGGCTCCCCGTAATTGCCGAACTTAAAGAACGGAATGCAAACGGGAGTAAGGTTTTGATCTATGATCAACCCCCGGCACTCCCGCACGATTTCATTATTGAAGTCGGAATCTATTTGAGAATACTTGAGGATTGTGAAGCCCTCATCATCTTTGATGCTTATTTGGTATGGGGCGCCCGACAGCAGGTCCCGCCAGTTTGTGTTTCGTTTTATAAATTCAATTGTTTTCAACATATTATCATTCAGCCCCATTTTGGAGTGAGCAGAAATTCTCTAATGTTCATATGCTTTATTCCATTTCTGCTCATGTTGATCTCGTCCAGCGAGATTACATATTTCGGATAGTTGTCAGATATGGATTCAAGTACGCTAAATTCGCGCTCGATCGTACTTTCGGATGCCAGTAGATATGAAACCTGTATGTAAAGCCTGTCGCTCTTGTCTTCGCAAACAAAATCGATTTCCTTTTCCCCTAATTTTCCTACGGAAACTTTATATCCTCTGCGGAGCAGTTCCATGTAGACGATATTCTCAAGGACCAGATTGATATTACCTGTATTTCCTCCAAAAATGGCCTCGCGAATGCCATGGTCGGCGACATAGTATTTTTCATTTATCATGAGCAGTTTTTTACTTTGTAAATCCTGCCTACGTACACGGTAGAACAGGAAAGCATCCATGCAATAATTGAGGTAATTCATAATCGTTTCAGGAGCGACAACACGATTTTCGCTTTTGAAAAACTTCGATATTGATGATGCTGAAAAGATTGTGCCGACATTTGAAAAAACATAGGCGATGATACGTTCCAGTAAATCAAAATCGCGGATTTTATTGCGTTTGACAATGTCTTTGAGGACAACGGAATTGAACAAATCACGTAAATACAGTTGTGACGAATCCTTTCTATAATGGAGATTTCCAATATATGGCATACCGCCAAAAGAAATATACCGGGTAAAAACTTCCTGTTCCGATTCGTTTGGATGAGTTTCCGTGTACATCTCAGAAAACTCCGAAAATGAGAACGGATATATAGTAAATTCTACATACCTTCCGGCAAGATAGGTGGCAAGCTCTCCCGAAAGCAGTTTGGCGTTGGAACCTGTAATATAGATGTCGCAGTC
>WRNV01000274.1 GCA_009776445.1 Oscillospiraceae bacterium
GCGGCTCGTGGCGCTGTTCAGCGGCGAGAATATCGTTGAGCATATCAAAAGCTGCGCCGTCTGCGGGAAAGAGCTTTACTCTGCCGGGAACAGGGCGAAATACTGCGGGGATTGCGCCCGCCGAGTCCATCGCCGGCAGAAGAACGAATCAGACCGTAAAAGGCGGTCGAAAACGGACAAGTAGGGGCTGAAAAAGCCTGTAATAACAGGGGCTGCGGAACACGATTCAGGGGGGCTTAATGGTTTTATACCTGAACCCCCAAAATCGGCTTCTATTTGTCCGCATAAAAGATAAGGAGTGTTGATAATACCGGGTGAAAAACGGAAACGGGCTATTCGGGTCGTTTTCTACGTTGACGAGGACGAAGCCGAGCTTATAAAGGAAAAAATGGAGCTTGCCAACATCCGAAACCGTGAGGCGTACATAAGGAAGATGATACTTGACGGGTACATCGTCCGTCTTGACCTTTCCGATGTCCGGAAGATGGTGCAGCTCCTCTCGAACGCCACATCGAACCTCAACCAGATCGCCAAGCGCGCCAACGAGACGCGGAGCATATACGAGAGCGACATAAAGGACTTGCAGGCAAACTATGAACTGCTGTGGGAACAGGCCGAAGCGATCCTTCGGGGTCTGGCGAAAGTAAGGCGGTGAAACCGGCGCGGTGGTTGCCCGAAATTGGCGGCCGCCGCGCCTTTTGTGATTCTTGGGCATAGTAGCATGACTTTATTGTGAAGCAGCAATCCACTGTGTCAGGATACGCAAAGCCGATATTACGCTCTCATATCCTATATCGGCGGCATACTGGTTTGTAGCGCTGTACCGCTTCCAAAGATCAGACATTGCCGGATTCCCGGCTATTGTGTCGATTATTTCCCCGGCTTGCCCTACATAGCGGAGCATTTGCCTCTGTCCGGCGGTGTTGCGCAACGCTTCCACGAAAACGTCCTGACTGACTGAACCTCCATGCCCGCTGACGAGCATATGTATGTCATAAAAATCTTTCATCCGCGAATTGATAACATCAAACGACAGCACAGCGATAAACTTTTCTGCAAGGACTGTTTCAAGATTATAGGCAAGGACATTGATTTCCCTGTCCTCGAACATCAGCTTGTACCCGTATTCAATCGGGCTTGGAGTTATTACATCCCCTGCCGTGAAGTCAATCTTCACCGTATCGCGGAGCTTGTCCAGAGTCACGCCGAGAGTGACACGGCAGCCGGGATATTCTGCCTCCACTCTTGTTTCTTCCGTTCCAACAACGGTAAAAGTCACGCTATCGTCAATGGGTGTCCGCAGAATTTCATCCACGATTGCCAAAACATCGCTCAACACATCGCCCGATGGCAGCGCCCGCGCCCTCATCGTCGCGTCTAAATCCATAGTTGAGCGGGCTTCAATGCCGAGTATCGAAGTAATGAGGACACCGCCCTTTAGCACAATGCTGTTCTTATAACTCGACAATGATAACCGTTCAAGAAACCGCTCCAGAAAGTAATTGCGCTGAATGATATGAGGCGGTATGCCTGATGTTGCGGAGAGGTTCCGCGTCTTTGCTTTTAACTGCATTGATGTTTTCACAATAATACCTCCAGATAACCCCGCAGGATTTTCTCCACGCCGAACACTGCCGCCATTTTCATCAGCGAGTTGATGTCCCGGTCTGAACGTCTTGCGTATCTCTTGACCGCTTCGGTGACTGTTTCGGCATCCATGCGGCTGCGGCTGCGGACACAATCGCAAATAGTACGTTCCGCGTTATAACAAATAACAGTATGGTCATACTTGGTAAGCATTTTAGCGATTCCAATTTCGTGCAACTCTTTCTTTACCGAAAAAACTGTCATACCTTCCGATAGCAGTTGCTTGGTGTTATACCCGGTTGGCACAGTCACGGACAGGCTGATCGGATCGCGGTCGGTTAGGTCATGCAGATACAAAGCCGTTCCGTGTGAGTAAATCGCTTTCGGACGCCGCAACTGGTTGGCATACAGAACATCGTCAAATTCATCGGCGGCTCCGTATACGCCGTGAGCGACACGCTCAATGAGACCGGCTTTGGCTGCCCGCAAAACACTTGTATGCGACAACCCGGCTTTTCTGCCCTGCGCGACGGTAATAAAGCCGCCGTTTTCACGCAAAGCTGTTTGTAGCCTGATGTCCATGTCGTTCGCCTCCATGTTCTTATCATGCTAATATTATAATACATATTAGAGAAAAATAAACAGGTATTTTTGTGTAACCTAAAGGTGTCGGATTAATCTGTCTGACGCGAACCTTTGTTTCTACACACTTTTTTACATTTGTGGTATCATAACTGTGAAAATAGGGCTAATATTGCAATTATAAACAGACGTTTTTCCAACTTCTTATAATTATCTCATTATATTCCATGTTCTCGTTCCTCCGTTCATTTGATTATGAACAGAGTATACCGCAGTCGAAAGGCAGTATGGTCGCATGGCAAGCGATAATTTCGATGTAAAAATTCGCTACTTCCAATATCGGGTTCTAAGATAGCTCAACAATTCCCCGTACAATTCATTGTCAATCGGCGACAATAAATCTGACGGTGATATAATAATGTACTTAGCCGTATTTGCTAAACAGCTTCGCCATGTTTTT
>WRNV01000275.1 GCA_009776445.1 Oscillospiraceae bacterium
CCATGACAGAATCCTTGGGGTAAATCTTTGATTTTGTCCCACAACCGTTCGCCATATTCAAAGAATTCTTCTGCTCTCGGGTATTTTCTGTTTCTTAATATATCAATATATCTGCATATGTAAAATTGCTTGTCTCTCTTAACTAAATCACCGGGATAGCCTTTCATCACTGCATGAAGTTTGCCTACCAATTCACCAATGGCTTCTGCGTCTTGTTCGGGGTCTACTTCGTTCCCCTCAATAAAGGAGTACAAAATGTAAAGCCCATTTTCAAACTTAATGTATGGTTGATCAGCGGCTGTAAGTGTTATAGGAGGAACGGCGAAATCATTATTCAGCAAGAACATCTGAATGTGCGCACCCGTGATGGCCGTATCAAAAAATGCTGGTTTGACTATTCGCAGGAAATATTTGTCGTCGCCCGAAAACACTGCATATGATGTACTTCCGCCGTCACGCAGTTGTTCTAGCTTATCGAAGTATATTGGATAGTGTTCATTAAGAATATTCAATACATCCATGAAAGCACCCCCTTATAATCGGCACACTTGTTGACGATTTTCACCTTTATGAAATGTAAACGGTTCAACTTCGGCCCCGTGATCGCCGCACCATCGGAGGGAATGACCGCTGCCGCACCCGATGTCGATAACCTTTTACCGTTCAAGTCAGGGAACAGATGCAGTTCATTTTGAGTAATCTCCAATCTCGCCGATATGCTCACCGATTGTGAAATAATTATTAGGCGAATAGACAACAGGATTGATTGCCCGCAAGTCGATGAAATCTAGTTTCAATATATCGGGATGCACGTTTACCTTTTCAAACTCGGCGAAATATGTATGGGATTCGCCCAGCGCGACAGTATGGACGACTCTGCACTCATACGACCACTTCGCGCCGGCAATCAACGGCACATCCAACACATTGCCTTTACAGAACTCCGGCGTTGCGCTTTTCAGTAAAACGTCATTTTTCGTATACGTATTGCAACACTCCGCGAACGGAAGTAGATCGGGCGTTAATACAGTAGCCGACATTAGCCCTGTCCGTTCTATATTCTTTTTGGTTTGTTTAGTGCCACCCATGCTGATGACAAGACAGGATTTTTCGCCGGAAGTGAAACTAATCCATGAGATAGGGGCGAAGTTTTCGGTTTTATCCTCGTTGTATGTGCCGATAAGAAAAACTTGCTGCGTAAAGAAGCAACGGTCGGTATTTTGAATTTCGTTCATATTTGTACCTCGTTCCATTCGTTTTTGTACCAAACATCCATTTCGTTTTTACTCGGTTCTTCAAATAAGCGATTGAATCTATCGGCGATATTGTCATCAATGTAGTAAAAATCATCTTGTCCGCTTGCGATTCTTCCGTTTCTCTTATCTAGATTTCATCAATCTCTTTGCGTATGTGGTTTTGCCGGAGCATATCTTCCCGCAAATCAAAATAACTTTAACCATTAGCGCCACCAAGCCTTTCCACAAGTTCATCAAACCATTCTCCCGCCTGAGACATTTTTTCCGCTATATCATCAAGTGAGCTTATCNGCGCGAAATATTCAAGCCGTTCCCGTTCAATTTCCGGGATATGTTGTGAAATGTGAATTAAATAATAATTGGCGTAAACCGGTGTGTATATCAACCTGAGAAGGTCGATAAGCGGCTCTAATACATAGCGGTTATAATAGGCATATGCTTCAAGGTATTTTCCACGCTGGACGTATTTTTCTGCGCGGATATGCTGTGTTCTGCGGTATTTCGCTTCTTCAAAGCGGTGTTTGTTCCATGCGGCGAACGCCGAGAGATCAAGCGGTTTGTACTGGATGATGTTATATTTGTCAAAAATCACTTTCACTGCTTCAATGGTATCGTTTTCAATATAGGCATATTCATCCTTCGGGCGGCTGTGAAGCTGCCAACAGAAGTCAATCATCAGGTATTCGCTTGTTCCGGCAAGATGATAAATCCGCTGACGGATTTTGGGGTGGTCGTGCCGCATGACGTATTTGTAATCTATTTCGGTAAGTTCGGACAACGCGGTTTCTACGGCTTCATACGCTTGTTCTTCGTATTCGTCCGCAAAATCCACCCAATAATCAATGTCGCTGTAATCGTCCACTGTGCCGGTTGCGTCCGCGCCTTCAAGCCAAAAGGCGTATATAAACGGAAGCGGCTCTAGCGCTTCTCGCAGCTTATTTGTGATATTATTCCTACTAATCATTTATATTACCACGATTTTTTCATTTTTACGGTAATCATTTCTTTTTCCCACAGACCCATATGCTCGCTTGTAACTACAAAGCCCATGCTCTTATAAAACGCTTGTGTCGCGGCACAGGCGGGTCTTGTTTTTTCTGACCATGCGTAAAGCTCGATGTCGTGAAACCCAAGCTGTGACACATATCGCTTGATTTCAAGCACTAGGTCGCCAATCTGCTCCATCAAATAATCGCGGATGCGTTCAAACTCCGTTATCCAATTAGGATCATACGGTAGGACAATAAGCGTGTTCGGTAGCTTCGGCATTATGCCAATTCCTCTCTCATTTGTTTGATAAACCACAAGTATTCAATGATATGCAAGGCATATCATTGACAATGCAATGCAATAGATGTATAA
>WRNV01000276.1 GCA_009776445.1 Oscillospiraceae bacterium
GCAATGGTTATAGGAATGATGCTCAGGACGGACAAACTAGGAGTCACATCAATGATACGAGCGCTGGATCTGGCGCACAGATATGACTCAGCGGTACGCGTATTCCGTTCAGACGCGTGGAGTCTAGAAGAAGCCGAGGACGCATGGGCTGGTTTCGTATCTGAGAACGCACCGTTAGTCAAGGTTGGCGGCTATGCCGTACAAGTTACTGACGGGGTGAAAGTCATAAAGGAGGGGCGTCGTATCCCCGCTGTTAAGTGTTTACACCAGGAGTCCGGCAACTCTGCAAAGCCAGAGTATATTAACGGACACCTGTACGGAGCTGTCGGCGTGCTTGCCGAAGCCAACGAGAAAACATACTGCATCCCTATGGCCTGTGAAATTCAAGAAGGTATGAAGAAAATAATGTCATGGCGATACGGAAACAGCGGCGAGAGGCAAGAATCGCACGTCGTCGAGTCTATCTACCTGTCATATTATGTCGGGGAAAAGCTCGGCGATACGGTTTTGCTTGCCGACAGGTTGTATTTGACAGTGCCTGCATTGGAAGAGTTGGATTGGCTAAACAAGAACAAGGGGAGGCGCATGGAGCTGGTAACGCTAGCGAAGTCTAACGCCATCGCATACGAAGAGCCACCCATGAGGGCGCTGGGGGACAGGGGCAGGACAAGGCTCAAGGGCAAAGACGTCAAGCTTCGCAATCTTTTCAAGGAGAGAGCCGGCGAGTTTAAGACTGTCACCGCCAACATTTACGGCAAGCGGCAAGAAGTGAAATATTTAGTTATTGATTTACTGTGGGGCAAGAAGCTATATCGAAAGATGCGGTTTGTTTTGACAGTCTTAGACGGGACTAAAACCATTCTGGCTTGCACCGACACCAACATGACACCCTTGGACATCATAGAATTATATGCCAGAAGGTATAAAATCGAGAGTACGTTCAAGGCATTAAAACAGGACGTCGCCGCCTTCTCCAACAGGTTTTGGACGCTAGACATGCCAAAGTTGAACAGATACGCGAATAGCGGTGAGGCGGACAGAGCCGCTTATATTACACAAAAAGATGAACGTGAAAAAGTTTTGGACGCATTCGACGCTAACGAACGATATGCTTTTTGTGGCGTTGTTGCGCTTGGGTTATTGCAGATGATTTCGTTAAAGTTTTGCACCGATGGTATTAATGCCAATTTAAGGTATCAACGCACACCTCCAAAAAAGTTGCCTTCTGAAGCTTCTGTCGCAGATTTTTTGCGGAAAAGCATTTTTCGCCTTTTGGTAAATGCCTCTGATTTGGTGATAAGCAGAAAAATACTTGGCTTGATGCGTGATCCAGACTGTATTTTCGAAAATAAAGTTGTCTCATGACAATCTTTGAAGATTAAACTATGTACTCAACATCATTAAGGACGGGCATATAAAGATTTTAGTCATTTGATACTTGGATGGTCAGATTTGGAATGCAATATTATCGCTTTTAGGGATTATGGAAATAATTTTGTATGAAAACTCACTACTCGCAAGTATATATCCGGCATTTTGATAAATATGCAGATTGCGTTCGCTTTTCGCACTTGTAAATAACTCGAACCGCATTCCCGGAAATTCACTTTCAATCGCCGCAAGAAGCCGTTTACCCAAACCATTACCTTGATGTTCAGGATGTACAATTAATTTTCCGACAAAAGCCGTATCATCGTTTTTATATGCCCTGACCGAACCAATAATCTTATTATTCAACACCGCTTTCAGGACAACACCTTTTTGATATTCGGCAACAAGTTCTTCAATGGTCTGTGCAAGCGGTTGAATTGTGAAATCGTTGTTAAGTTCAGCTTCGCTCTTATATGCGAGTTTTTGCAAATACAGTATTTCTGCGGAATCCGCTAATTCCGATTTGCATATTTCAATATCATTTANCATTTGTTTTCTCCTCANNTTTCACACNTTTGAGAATGTAAACCGCCATCGTTGAAATTATCGCAATTCCTGCCATAACACACAAATACAGGGCGTTTGGATTATACATAACCTCTTGTACGTCAAAAACCGACGGAATAGTGTTATACCAAGCGTGCCACACTATACACGCTACTACGGAACCGCTCAATCTGCGAATTGCCGTAATTGTAAAACTAAGAAGAACAACATTAGCAATATAAAAAGGGAAGTTCATGCCCGCTTGACTCGCACCCTCCAAAAAGAAAAGCGGCAAGTGCCATACAGCCCATATCAACCCGATTATAAATGTTGTCAATAAGTAAGACAGTTTGCTTTCAAGATCAGGCTGCAAGAATGCCCGCCAACCGATTTCTTCTAACCCGCCGCCAATTAACATCAGCGGGAAAAACGCTATAAGCATATAAAGCGGCTGATATGCTTTGCCGAGGAACGCAGCGATAATGAACCAAACGGCAAGAAATACAGCGGTAAAGCACAGGGCTCTTTTCCAGCCGTAATCAGCACGGAATACAGTGCGGAAAAACGCCCGTTCGTCCTTTGTTTTACCCCATTTTTTCATTAAAATAAACAACGCGATGCCCGGCGCGCAAGCGCCTCCTAAAAGA
>WRNV01000277.1 GCA_009776445.1 Oscillospiraceae bacterium
ATAAGGAACGCGATAACCAAAAACACAACACCGCCCGTGGTCTGCCCGATGATAAAGAGTATGAGCGCGACAAGCCCTGCAAGCCCGGAAACATATTGCAAAATCATTTCAGCCCAACAGAACACGAATACCAACAAAACCCACGATACGGTCAGCGCAACCACGAACGGCGCGGCGAGAATCTTCAAGATGATACGCATATAAAAAGCCCTCCTTTTTGTAGTAAACATAAGCTATATCCTATGCTACTATTATATCAAGGGCGGTTTTCCGTCGCAAAAAGTTATCGGCAAAAAACGGAGCGAGCGAATCATGTCCCGGCACTTCGGGTCAAGTTGGCCCGAAGTCGGTGATATGTATAGAAATATTTTTGAAATATCCAAAAAAAAGAGCTAAAATTTCGTCATAGTTAGTAGAGGTGGTGTTGACGGTGAACAATGAACAGATAAAACAAATATTCGCTGCTTATTGCGACGGTGATGAATCAGCATTTGATT
The DNA here is from genome assembly GCA_009776445.1 of Oscillospiraceae bacterium. Taxonomy (GTDB): domain Bacteria; phylum Bacillota; class Clostridia; order Oscillospirales; family Oscillospiraceae; genus WRMH01. Next base: position 498 of record WRNV01000277.1, read on the forward strand.
CATTGTACAAAGGCTTGCAGAATCCGATATATACAATCATTTTCCGTATCACATGGGACAAATCGGCATCGGAAGATATATTGCAAGAAGTTTTCATCAAATTGTTTTTGTCGCCGCCCGAACCCTCAATCANCAATCTTCGCGCNTACATATTTCAGATAGCGCGCAATCTGGCAATAGACAGCGTGAGGAAGCAAACGCAAAATATACCGCTTGATGAAATCTCAGAAACCATACACCAACCGCTTGAGGACTTATCGCTACGAATGGATATCGACGCTGCTNTAAAAAGCATACCGNCGCAGGAGTGTCAAATCGTCACGCTTCATGTCATCGGGGAACTNAAATTCCGAGAAATCTCCGAAATAATGAAAATNCCGTTNGGTACGGTGTTTTGGAAATACCAAAAAGCGATAGGCAANCTCCAAAAAATAATTTCAGGAGGCTCACTATGAAAAAGTTAATTGTATTCCTCGCAGTAGCGTTACTGTCGGTAAGCATAACGATATCAGCATACGCGCAAAGCACACCGATAAGGGAAGGTGCAGAGCCTGCACAACCTGTCGAGAACACCAATGTTGGCAATGAACTCGCAGACGAGGCTTTGCCCGAAGCTGATGTACCCGTTTTGCCCGGCGGGGCATACATCCCCGAAGAAGAACTCTTGGCATTACAGCGTAACGCCGACGAAATGGATATGTCCGATGAAGAACTTATGGCGGCACAGAGGCTTATTGATGGCGATACGGCAAGCGAACTGCGTCTTGACGAGGGTGCAGCCGGAAGGGGAACGGTAGACAACCCTGCTGAATTTTGGGTGATGAACGGCTACCCTGATAACATTTCATTCGCTTACGAAGCAGGCGGCGAAATACTTGAAAATGGGGCTTCAATCGCATATTGGGAAATAGGGATTGTAAACGGTAGTGAAGCCGACAAGCAGGAAATCCTTGGTCTGATATCGCCTAACTGCCTTGTAACATTCAAAGATTGCTCATTCTCCTACAATCAACGCTTAATGGCATACAACGAGATTAGCGCGGGCCTTGATGAAATTGTCCGTCAAGTTGTTATGGCGCTCAACTCTGAAACTGTAGTTGTGGAAATCGCGGACGGATACGAAAAAGAGTACGCGCGAAAGTATATAGAGGTTTATGGCGCATTTGTTACGGTAACAAATAGCATACCAAGCAATGCCAATGCGACAGCCATAGGCGGGTCTTTACCTCAACTGGAGGGTGGTTTGGGAGAAAGCGGATTCAATAATTNGATATGGCTGATTTGTTCAGNCTTTCTTGTCATAGCNNTTACAGTNNTGTTCGTGAACCGTACCCGCTTTATCCCCGCATTNCAGACGAATAACGGCAATATCATTACGAGAGGTGCGCCAGTCAGCAGAAAGCAAACCATAACTGCCATCAAGAACAGTGTAATATCACCGTCCGATGATGTATTCTATGCGCTTAAAAAGAGAATTGATAACTTGAAATAACAAACAATCTATCATCAACCGCCTATGACAGACATACCCTGATTATCAAATCTGAATACGTTTCATTGCAACTTCGGGTCAAGTTGGCCCGAAGTTGCAGACCATAAAAAAGCGGGGAGCAGTCGGCGGTATTCCGACGCTCCCCATGTTGTTACATCTTCACTATATCCGCAAGCCNTTTTATCAAATCGGAGAGCGGGACCCACAGAGCGGAGTAATCCTTCTGCAACGCCGATATTTCCCGCGAATCAATGCCGCCGTAGGTATTCACCCTCACGGCAATCTGATTCAAATTGTTGGAACACCGCCGTTGCAGGGACACAAGCTCTTTTACAGGGGATAAATCAACGTGAAGCACATAGCCATTCAACGCCATTTTGCGGATAAACGCCGCCATGTTCGTTGTACCCGCTTCGGTCATGCGCTCCTGTATCAAATCGTATTCTGCCTGTGACACCCTTACATACAGAGGGATGTCGCGGGCACGGTTCGGTTTTTTCACCGTTCGCGCTCCCGGCTCCGCTTTTTCTCGGTCGGCGGCTTCACCCTGTCAAGCGGCATGT
>WRNV01000278.1 GCA_009776445.1 Oscillospiraceae bacterium
TGATTTTTCAACTGACGGCAAGCGGTGGCACATTCCCGACCGAACTCACGCAAGGTAGGTTGTTTATAACGCTTCACCCTTGCCTTTGCCGTCAACCTTAATGAAAACCATTTCAGCGACATCAATCAGACTCGGCGTTGTTTTGGACGAGTACAAATCCCTGTATTCCTTCTTGAAATCAAACACGCCCGCCATGTTTCACCCTCCTGCCCTGCTGATCAAATTATTCTGCGGCAGTTCCATTTTTATCGTTGGAATAGATAAACCCATTCCTGCGGCGCTCGTCTTGCAGGTTTGCCCATGCTTCCATCCCTTGCTCGCGAAGCAGGTCATTATCCTTTTTATATATGTCGAACCCTTGGAAAGCGTCAAATTTTTCGCAGGGGTAGTCGCCGCACAGCGCACACATTTCGACAGCTTTTTCTTTCGCGCAGATTCTGACCGTACAGCCGGGGTCTCCGCCACCGTCCCGGCATGAGACGCATAATACAGAGTTGTGACTAAAATAATCGGCGGGTAGCTGTAAAGCGCCCGCCGATCTTTCGAAAATAGGAGCATTACTCAGTCACATAGCTATCCGATGGCGGAGGAATCCACCATAAATCTTCAATCAACATCATACGTCCATCCGGGTTTGTGGTGTAAATATTTTCTTCGTTACTTAGATAAAATACGGCTGGAGCGTCAGACGCTGTGCTGGGCGTAGAATCGGATTGTGGACGATTAAACGGCACAAGATACTTGAATGTCAGCGTTGTGATTCGTCTATCTTCTATCGCTGAAAACCTGTCACGGGTGCTGTCATGCGTGACGATGAACACGTCACCGTCATACTGAAAATCGGTGATGATGACATCGCCTTCTATCGTCTGCTGTACTACCCGCATAAACGCTGCGGCGCCGGAAGCCACATAACGATAGAATCCGTCAATCAAATGTTGATTGTACGTTCCATCATAGCCAATGACAACAATGTTGCCCATTTCTAAAGCCTGCTCCATGCTGAAATCGGTTGGCAAGACATCCAGAGGTCTCCATGAGGACACATAGGTTGGCGGTATTTCTGGTTGTGGGTCAGTAATTGGCTGTGTTCGGTCAATACCAAATACGACAAGTTCGCCGTCAATGATTGCGAGTCTGCCGATTCCGAGCGTATCGTTCATTTGCATTGGGCTTGTCTGTACAATTTCAAGGCGTCCGAGTTCCATTTGCAAAAAATAGTCGTAAGTGCCACGGTCGGATAAAACGAATCGGTTGTCATTTTGGTAGTCGTATACGATTACGCGCAAATCTCCAAATCCAGAACCCCAATTTGTGTAGCTGCAAAATTCGGGTTTGCCGTCGCCGTTGAGGTCAGCAAGGAAAACGCTGTCAATATAACCGCCGAAAATGAAACCGTCTGTACCGCCAAAGAGTTCTTTCTCTCCGTTATCATTTGTTGCAATAAGCCTTTCTGGTGTATAGCTAAATATTACGCCGGGGAACTCATCGAGCATTAAGTCGTAGGTTGTTGTCAACGAAAACTCGTTGTTTTCCCTATCTATCCACTTTCGCGGTTGAAAGGTCGTGGACGGCACGGTATCAGCCGGATGGGAAGGGTTCATCCTGATAAATTCATCAACATCGTTATATCGAATGTCAATGCCGCTGCCGCCATTTTGCCAAATGCTTTCTAACTGTATGCTCCTTATCCCGCTTTCCGGGTTTGTGGTGTTGTTAAAATTAACGAGTAGGCGATAACCACCCTCCACGCCGTAAAGCGTGGGATTGTAACCACCCATTGTCGAGCTTAGTAGGCTCGGACGGAGATTCGGTAAGTCTGAGGCTTGCAGAGCCTCACCTTTTTCAGCAAGTGCGCGTACATCATCAACTGACAGCTGACTCCAAACAACGTAATCATCAGATCCCGGTGTATTAACAACCGATTCCCCGTTATAGTTGATTTGATTGACGCGCAAATTTTCGTCGTAAGTCATGAGGATTGTTTTTCCGTTGATGATAAAAATATCTGTGCCGTTCAGCGTTTCTTGCGGATTGCCGAGTTTTTGATACACTTCCTCTTGCGTAGCGTTTATTAACTCGGCTATTTCAGAATAAGAAGGATTGTCACCGCTAATCCTGTTGACCGCAAACCCGGCAATTAAGACCATAGCCAATGCGATAGCCGCAATGATTATCACCCTTGATGGCTTTTTAAAATTTAACACACGTTTAATGCGCTCTTTCACGCCGCCTTCGCCGAAAGCAAGAGGTGAGCCGCTAACAAAGCGCCGCTCCGTGGCAAGCGACAACAGCGAAAGCGAGTAATCCTTTTTGGTATCGCCGCTCATTTCTCTCAGGACACGTTCATCACAGGACATTTCCATGTCCACGCCCATCAATATAAACGCCACCCAAGCAAGAGGGTTGAACCAATGCAGACAAATGATGAAATATGCAGCGAATTTAACGATGTAGTCACGGCGTCTGATGTGCGTCTGCTCATGCAGGACGATATACTCACGCTCTTTTTCGGATAACCCTCCGGGTAGA
>WRNV01000279.1 GCA_009776445.1 Oscillospiraceae bacterium
CATGCCGAAACGCGTGCAATGCGTTAAATTTCTACGGCAGCTTGCGGGCGAGGGGGCAATAGATCTTCCAAAGTCGCAGCAAAGGTTAGCAAAAACACCGAGTGAAGTAACGAAATCGGATGAACGAGCTGCGCGTCTACCCGCGCCACCTGACGATATCACGGAGGTAAGCGGGCTAGCGTTGGAAATCGCAAAAGCGGGGCCGCGCTTGCAATTATTGCGCGCGTATTTAGAAAAATACCACTATCTGGGCGACGATAAAGTGTTCGGCGACAGGCTATATTATTTTGCCGTAGACGCGGAAAACAGGGAGTTGGCTGCCTAAGGTTTTCGGCTTCATCATGGGCGCTTAGCGATCGCGAGAGGTGGATTGGGTGGGACAACGGGCAACGCAAGGAACGCCTTTTCCTGATAGTGAACAACAGCAGGTTCCTAATATTCCCTTGGGTCCGTGTGAAAAACCTGGCAAGCCGGATATTGTCAATGACGGCGCGCAGGATAACGTCCGACTGGCTTTCGCGCTACTGTTACGAGCCGGTTTTGTTAGAGACTTTCGTGGATCGGGACAGATTCAACGGGACGTCGTATAAGGCTGCGAACTGGGAGTTGATCGGCGAGACAAAAGGCCGAGGTCGCAATGACCGCCATAAAGAGTACGCGCTATCACTAAAAGACATATATATGTATCCGCTCCGCCGGGACTTTCGGGCAGTATTGAAAGGGGAAAAACCATACAAGGCGGTGGACCCGGATGACGTGTAAAGAGAGGCGCCGGGCGAAACGAACGGCAAGGGACATAAAAAATGCCCGTGCCATAATCGAAGGCAAGGCGCGCTACGCGCCATATGAGCCGAGGAAAAGGATGCAGCCGAATAGAAAAGGAGGTTGCGCGCCCACCGAAGAAGATTCCGTTATAATGGCCGGACGCGCGGCGGGGATACTGCGTGTAATCCTACCGGGCATCCTAGCCATGATCTCGGACATAGCTGACCCCAGGGACACTTCCCGTACTGAGCACACGCTTCCAGCGGTGATGCTGTTCGGAATAATAATGTTTCTCAGCCAATCGCGATCGCGCCGCAAAGCAAATGAAGAAGTTGCGGGCGAAGGCCTGCTTGATCTTGTCGGGGACATCGTGCCGGGAGCAGCGTTGCTCCCCCATGCCGACACCCTCGCGAGGCTCCTTTCGGACATTGGTCAGAACGAGCTGGAAACACGGTACAACAAGCTGTTGAAAGAGTTCATTGCATCGATACAATTCCGCGCGCTGAATCCAGGGAAGTTGGTGGTGGCTTGCGACGGCACGCAGAAGTTCACGCGTGGCTATGAATGGGACAAGCGCGCGCTGAGACAAAATGTCGGGGTGGAGGGGAGAGAGCGGCACTATGTATACCTGCTCGAATCGGTACTCATTATGGAAAACGGCATCACGCTTCCGCTCCTCACAGAGTTCCTTGAAAACGATCCGGACGATTTCAAAAGCGCCGATGCAGGCGAATGCGGGGGCAGCGCGATGGCAAAAAAACAGGATTGTGAGACGAAAGCGTTCCGGCGACTCGCCAAGAGGCTCGTCAAGCTACTTGGCACTGGGACGGCAATTTTGCTGCTGGATGGGATATACGCAAGCGGGCCGGTTATATCGCTCTGCAAATCATACGGCTGGGATTATATGATCACGTTTAAAGAAGGCAGCCTTCCGTCGGTCTGGGAGGATTTCGCGGGACTCCAAAAGATGGATGATGACAACTGCCTTATTGCCGAGCGTTGCGGGCGGAAACAAGAGTACCGATGGTCCAACGGGCATTATTATACGTATGGGAATAACAACGCCCCTCTACTCCTGAACGTGGTCACCTGTACCGAAACATGGTACGAAGAGCACATTAGAAGCGGCGGAATACCAGAAAGCAAGAGTACAAGGTATGCATGGCTTTCTTCTGTTAAAATCAGCGAAAAGAATGTCATAGAAAGGTGCATGCTCGGCCGCTCGCGTTGGCGCATTGAGAACGGTTTTCACATTGAAAAGCATCGTGGCTACAGCTACGGTCATTGTTTTTCCTATAATTGGGTGGCGATGCAAGGGTTTCATTGCCTCATGAAATATGGAGTGTTTATTAATATGCTCCTCCTACATTCGGCCGAACTCGTCGACTATACAAATGTCGGTAGCGATGATGGCTTCATCGACACGCTTTGGGGGCTTTTCAGGTTCTGTGGCTGGCCGGAATGCCCCGACAATGGCATACCGTTTGGCGGGTCAAAACGGAGGCGGCGAAAATCCATCTTCCCGGAATTAGCGGCTTAGGCCGTATTTAATAACCATCAAGCATGTATGGATTGTTACAATTGAAATGTAAGGTTAAGTAACTGTTATTTTTATTGCAATTTTTCCGTGGGCGGCGGGTTTGAGAGGCGGTAGGTTGGGAATAAATTCATGCATTTGCTCTAGTAATTGCTTCTATTTTTCGCATCTCCTTAGATTTTACGGCTGATGCATTGTTTTTTTAATATGGTGCTTCATGTCTGATTG